>JASLNX010000188.1 GCA_030745815.1 archaeon | reverse complement strand
CCATCAAAATTGGCAAAAAACAATTCGTTTTCCAAAACGTTTCTTTTCCCCTGATAGTCCTGAGCGCAAAATCTGCATTCTTGCATAAATGCCGGAGGAGGGATCTGAACCCTCGGCCTTTCGATTATGAGTCGAACGCTCTAACCAGGCTGAGCTACTCCGGCGTACAATAAAATATAGAAAGACAAGCAATTTTAAAGCTTCTTTTAGCCAGGGCAGGAAGAGGGGTTGAAGCGTTTTTAATTACTTTATGGTTTAATTTGGGGTATGTACTTGGAAAAGCCTGTTGAGCTGCAAATTGAGTTAACTCAAAGGTGCAATTACAATTGCGGCTTTTGCTTTAACCAAAATGCCCATGGGTCTGGGCCAGAGCTTGGTTTTGAGCAGGTAAAGAAGGTAATTTACAAGGCCTGCGAGGCTGGGATTGAAAGAGTTCGTTTTACCGGCGGAGAACCGCTTCTACGAAGTGACATTTTTCAAATTTTGGAGTACACCAAGGGAAAAGGCCTTTACGTTCTACTAAACACCAACGCATCACTTGTTGATGCAGAGGCCGTTGCAAAAATTGAGGCCTCTGTTGACAATGTTCTTGTTTCGCTTCACGCTTTTGATGAGGATTCAGAGGCAAAGCTTTCTGGTGGGAAAGGGGCTTTTGAAAAAAAGATTTCTGCAATAAAAATGCTTGCCGAAAAAAAGATTTTGCTAAGGGTTGGAACAATTTTGTCTAAGGAAAATATTAAGAACTTGGAGAAATTCCACGAGCTTGTTTTGAAGCTTGGGCTAAAGAATTGGGCACTGTTTAGGCCAATTCCAAGTCCACAAAACAAGCAGCCTGTTTCAAGAGAGGAAATAGAGCTGGTCGTTGAAAAGATTAACAAAATAAACCAAGCAGGAGGCTCGGATTTTTTGATTGAAAACGCCTTGCCCTTTTGCTGCTGTGAACCTGAAGATGCGAAAAGGGCTGCTGTTGGAGGAGCCAACGACGACGGGCACACAAAATTGGCTGTTGACTGTGAAGGAAGAATAAAACCAAGCTATTTTTTGGACCAGGAGCTAGGCAGCGTACTGGAGGTCTCTTTTAAAGAAGCTTGGGAGTCTGATTTTATGAAAAGATTGCATGGTCTGGAGTTCATTGCAGAGCCCTGTCACAAGTGCAGGTTTGTTGCAGCGTGCAGGGGCGGAAGCAGATTTTCTGCATTGCTTTGCACTGGAAGTCTTTATTCATTAGACCCATTAGCAGACCCTGAAAAGTATTGGGGCAAATTGGAGGGAAAAAGTGGCTGAAAAAATGGGTTTGCGGTTTAAGATTTCCATCTTTTTAGTAGTTGTTTTGGGATTTGCCCTTGTTGGAATGACACAGTTTTATCAAAGCCAAGCAGATCTTGAGCGTGCGCTGCAAAACGATTATCCCGAGTTCTTACAGGGTGAGTTTTCCAGTTCTCTTCTTGACTACAAAATTATTGAAATGTCTGCAAGTGAAGTTGGAGAAAGTAGCCTTGAAAGGCTTTGGAAGCTTTTGTGGATTAAGAAAGAATTTTACAAAAACAATTACTTGCCCGAGGAACTAAGGCAAGGTTTTGTTCAAAGGATCTCGGAAATCGAAACAAATTCACTTAACACGCGCTATTACCAATTCAATTTGTTAAAGTACAAGCTTGGCGTGGCCAATGCAGATGACCTTATGTTGTTTGAAGTGGACGCTGAGGCAGCAAAGGAAAATATTTGTTCCAATTTAACTATTCTGGACGAGGTTGATTGGAGCGATGCAATGGAGGTTAGTAAGGCAATAGAATTAAAGTTTTTTTGCGGAGTTACTCCAAACGTTGAAGAGTTTGAAAAGGCAAAGCTTGCGGTTGGGCTTAGAGTAAGGTCTGAGGTACAACACTGCGCAGAGCACTGTTTTGAAGATGTTCCAGTCTACGTTAACGACTGCAGCAGGGCAGAGAATGAGAACGAGCAGTATCACTGTCTTTTTTTCTTGCCTTAATCTAATTTTTTGAGGCAAAAATTCTGGCAACCTCGTCAAAGAAAAGTAGACCTATAGAGCTTAATCCCAAATGGCTGCCTGATTCCTTCAATAAATCTAACTTCTTTAGCTTTAAAATTTCTGTCCCAAAAGAGGCTTCAATTTTTACCCCGAATTTTTTTTCAAAATCTGCCTTGTTAACTCCGTTGTCTTTTCTATTAACACCGGATTTCTTCATCCCAAGAGCAAGCATTCTAATCATTTCCTCTTCTTTAGAGATTCTCTTTCCAATTGCGGTAGGAAAGCCGTTCTCTTCAACTTTTTTAACATAGTTTTGCACAGGATACCAGTTGTTAAAATCCCACTTGTTCAGAAAAGAGCAGGATGACGCTCCAAGCCCCAAAAATTCGCCGTTACTCCACTGGTTTTCAAGAAAGAACATTTCCTGCCCTTGCTTTACAAATTGATACGGGAAGCACTGTAGCATTCCCTGGTTGGAAAACTTTTCAATAAAGGCAGAGTGCATCTTAAGCTTTTGTTCCTCACTTGGAAAAGATGTTTTTGGCATTGACCTGAATTTTGTTCCGCACAAAATTCGAAGAGAACTTGCAGTAACAGATTCAAGCCCTAGCCCTGCGGCAGTTTCCAGGGTTTTCTGCCAGCTTTCTGTGCTTTGCCCTGAAAGGCCGTAAATCAAATCAATGTTTACACTTTTAAAGCCGGCCGCCTTAGCCATTTCAATTGCTTTTACTGCTTCCTCGCTTGAATGGTTTCTGTTTGCATCGTGCAAAACTTTGTTGTCAAACGATTGCACTCCAATACTTAGTCTGTTGAATTTGTCAGCAAGGGCAAAAATCTTTTCTTCACTAAGTGTTTCAGGGCTTGATTCAATTGTTGCCTCAATTTTTTCAGCAAACTCAAATTTTTCCTTCAAAAGGGAAACAAGCTTGTTTATCTTTTCAGCCGATAGGTAAGTTGGGGTTCCCCCGCCAAAGAAAAGGCAGTTAATTTTGGCTTTGTTCTCAAGTTTTTTTGAGTAAGCTGCCGCCTCTTTTTCCAAAGCCCGTAAATAGTCTTCAACGATTTTTTCAGAAGAAGGAACTGTTTTGAAGTAGTGGCAGTAAAAACAGGCTTTTGTGCAAAAGGGGATGTGTATGTAGAGGGGCATTTTAACAGAGTCAAATTCAAATGCGTTTTTTTCAAACTCTTTTAAATCAACTGGCGGCAGGTCTTCTGAAAACGGGTACCTGTAAACAAATGCTGAGTCAAATTTGCTTTTTTCAATTCCTTCAAGTGCAAGTTTTTTCAAATCAAGGTTCTGCAACTCTTTTAGAGTCATAATAGAATTAGTGGGCTAAACTTTTTTTAAAGCGTAATAAAGCTTTTGGCCGTTTCAAAACTGTCAATATTGTTTTGCTTGCTGTAGTCCAATCTGCTTTTTACATCAAGGCCCTTTTTCCCGTACACTATGACGCGGTCAGCATATCCAATAAACAATCCTGTTTCCAGGACTCCTGGGATGTTTTTTGCTTGAAACTCCAGTTCGTCAAGAGAGTATATCTTGTCAATGTCCACGTCAACAATGTAGTGGTTTGTTTCCGTTTTGAACGGGTTTTTGCCTTTTTTCCGAAGCTTTGCTTTTCCCAAGGCCTCAAGTTGAATAAGGCTTCTTTTCCATCCAAAAACAGCTACTTCAAATGGAATTCTTCCAAAGAGGCTGTTTCCAAAGCCTGGTTCTTCAACAATTGCAATCATTTCAGCAGCACTTTGGGCAATCATTTTGTCTCTTACAAGACTTAAGGAATCTCTTTTGATGTAATTAAAGTGTTTGTCAGCCAAGTCAACAAATTCAAAAGCCGTGTCAATTTCCTTATCGTTTATGTCTGCTATTGGTATGTGAACAGAACTTAAAATCGCCGCAATATGGCTGCTTGTTGGAACAACTGTAATGTTCTCAAACTTGTGCTCTGAGTCTTCAAGTTTAAGGGCAATTTTTTTAAGAAATGTTTCAGCGGCTTTGCTTGTTCCAAACGAAAGAATGGAATTTGACCTAATGTACCTTTCAACAAGGGCGTCAATTGTTTCCTCTGAAAGCATGATTAATAGACTGCTTTCAAATATTTAAATATTTGGGCAGATAGAAAATTAGTTTTTGCCCTTTTTTGTAATCCTTACAATTTCAATAACTGCTGCAAGGCGACCTCGCTGGTCTTTAATTGGGGAGGTCGAAATTTCTAATGTATGGGCTGGCTTTTTAATTGAGGCCGAGCTCTTTTTTCCGGTGTTAAAGGTTTCTTTGGCTGGGCAATTTTCGCAAATTTCCTCTTCCTCATGAAAAACGTCAAAGCAGTTTTTGCCCTTTAGGTCCTTTAGCTTGCCATGCCGTTTTTCCATTTCTTTGTTAACCCACAAAATGTGCATGTCTTTGTCCAAAATACACACACTATCGCCAAGAGAATTAAAGGCCTGAATTGTGATGTTCTCCGAATCATTTGCTTTAAACGTTTGAAGAATCGGGCTTTCAATCGGTGACCAAACTTTTGCCATTCCAATTTTTCTAAAAGAAACCATTCCTTTTGAGTGAAGAACGCTTAAGTATTTTGTAGTAGTAATTCGGTTAATGTTTAGAGCCCTAGCTATGTCACTTGAATGTACAGGCTCCTTTGCCGTTGTTATAAATTCCAGAACCCTATCTTCGGTTTTCTTGTCTATCACTGACCCAGCCCACCATTGATTATCTACATTGATTACCAATCAATTTAAATAAACGTACTACGTATTATCTATGGTACTGATTATCAACATTGATAATTAATACTGTTTTTGTGGAGGTGTGAGTAAGGAGTTGATATGATGGGCAGGAAAAGGAAGAATATAAACACAGGGGGATTTGGAGCGGAATACAAACTATTCACGACCGGTGGTCGATTTTTTATACAAGCAAGCAATAAAACGGGCAGGCGAAGGTAGTAAGGGGGCAAAGCCCTTGTAGGCAGGTACGCTCAGCTACGGGGGCTTTGTTATTCTTTTTCTGGAAGGTACCACAAATTGAATTCTTTGAGTTTGGATTTTTTTTGGTCCTCGCCTTTAATAAAATTTGCATGAACAATAACTGGTTTTGAGTTGAATCCTATAAATTTTCTATGGTTATGGAAGTAAGCCCCTCTTCTTACAACTGAAAGCATTCCTTAGCGGCTATTTTTCTTTATACACTCATTACTAATCCAAAAGGGATATTTATTCTCTGGAAGTATATGGTCACAAGCAATTCGCAAAATGGATGCAATTGATTGGCTTCTCAAACCAACGGCACTTAAATAGAATTAAAAAGAACTATAAGCTCCAGCCGAGATTCGAACTCGGGACCTCGACATCATTAGCCATAGAAGATACCAATGTCGCGCTCTAAAACCAAACTGAGCTACTGGAGCATCACTAATAATTCATCAAGAAAAAGCATTTTATAGCTTTACTTTTCCACAAGCTTCTTTAGCTTGGCCAAATCAGCAAGTTTTACTTTCTTTTGCTCGCCACTCTTCAAATCTTTTAGTGTAAGGGCCGTTTCCTTAAGTTCTTTTTCTCCTAAGATCGCAACAAATGAAATCCCCTTCCTATCAGCGTACTGGATGTTTTTTCCAATTCCCCTGTTCATTAAGTCCATCTCACAGTTTACACCAAGAGCCCTTATCTTGG
>JASLNX010000187.1 GCA_030745815.1 archaeon | reverse complement strand
AATTTCGTTTGCAAGAATATGGGTTGAAAAATATGCGCCTAAGGATTTTAAACTCTCTTTTCTTGAAACATTGTCTGCTGACGAGCTTACTAAAATGGATGAGGAGGCAAAAAAACTGTTGCCAGCAGTTGCTGCAAACTTGTCTAAAGAAAGTTCTGCAGATGCAATCCAGCAGGCTATTTTTAATACAGCTAAAGAAAACAGTGTTTCGCCAAAGCAAGTTTTTAGGGCAATTTACCTTGCCTTAACTGGAAAGGAGTCAGGGCCAAGGGCTGGGTTGTTAGTTCTTGCGCTTGGAAAGGAAAAATGTGTTAATAGACTAAAGGAAGTTTCTTAGGCTTCAGCGTACTCTTCTTCAATTTTGTGAACATTCATTCCCTTGTTTGTTATTTCTATTGGGTGCAAATCTTCACTGTGGTGTGTGGCTCTCATTTTTCTTATGTGTAGTGTTCTATTACTTTGTGTGCCAACTCCCATATAGTGTAGCACTACTACCCCATCAACCACATATTCTTCCACGCCGTACTTTCCGTATTTTGCGTTACCGTCACTTACTTCACTTGTCATTAGTGCGGTTACTCCGCTTCTCATAAGCATGTAACTTAGTTTCAAAACAGCTTTTCGCACTTCATTAGAGTTCTCAAAATTAAAACCTAAGGCAGGAATGCTGTCAATTACGGCTCTCTTAGCACCGATTCTTTTTATGACCCTCATTACTTCAAGCAGTAGTTTGTCAACGTCAAATCCGGTTACTGGAAGAGAAAATTCTTCCTCTGATGGCATGCCAAGCTTTGCAATCGTACCATCTACTAGCTGTATCATGTTTTGGTCTTCAAGTTTTTTTAAGTCCCATCCAAACCTCATAACATCTTCTCGTATTAGGTTTGGTCTTTCATCAAGTGTAACATATACTCCTGGTTCACCGTACTCTTTTGCACCGTTGTATATGTACTGCATGCAAAATATTGTTTTTCCTGTTCCGCATCCGCCACTTACTAGAATGCTTCTCCCTTCAGGGAATCCGCCTTCAATTAACGGGTCTAGTCCTATAACTCCGGTTTTGATTCTATTCATTCTAAATCGCCTTGTATTACTTAACTCGTTCCCATTAATATATCTTTTGCTCTCGCTTATGTTCTGTCAACACTTAGTACAAAAGGAAGGGATAATATGCTTGCCATAGCCGCATCTAGTTGTTTTTTGCCCTTTATTTTAATGTTGAAAAGACAAGTTGTAATTTTGTTTTTGCCTGCTTTTGCGTTGGTTGAGTTTATTTCTATTTTGTTTGAAGAGAACGCCTTAAGGATTTCAGGGATCAGGGAACTGTTTTCTTTTGCAACAACTTTTAGCTCAACAGAGTAGTCTTTTTTTGTGTCTGCCCAGGTAACAAGCATGGCTTTGTCGCCTTTCATATTCTTGATATTGTCACAGCTTTTTCTGTGAACTGAGATTTTTCTTTTTGTTGTTCTGTATCCAACAATTTCATCTCCTGGGAGTGGTCGGCAGCAGTTAGCCATTCTTATAGTCATATCAGTTGTCTTTCTTGATGTTTCTCGGTGGCTCTTTTTGATTGCAGGCTCCTTTACCCCAAGCACTTGCCGTATTTTGCTTTTTGCTTTGTCGGTTTTCACAAACCCAAGCCACGATCGTTTAACCTGCAGTTGGTTGGCCGTAAGTATTTCAACAACTTCGTCGTTTTCCAAAGAGTGACTGAGTTGCACTGCTTTTCCATTAACTTTTGCGCCCTTTGCTCGTTTCCCCACATCTGAATGTATTGCGAACGCAAAGTCTATCGGGGTTGAATCCTCTTTTAGTATTACAACTTGCCCTCTTGGAGTGAAAACAAATATGCGTTCTTCTCCTGATCGTGTTTTGAGGCTTTGCTTTAGTTCAATATCCTTTCTTGTTGAGTGCCATTCCATTAATTGTTTGATTATTGAGAGCTTTCGATCAAAGTATTTATCCTGCTTGTGTTTTTTGTATTGCCAATGTGCGGCCAATCCTATTTCGTCATCCCAGTGCATTTGCCATGTTCGAATTTGTACTTCAACCGGCAAGCCATTGAACAAAATAACCATATGAATACTTTTGTATCCGTTTGTCTTTGGTTCAGATATATAGTCTCTGAACTTGTGATTCAGGTCATTAAAATTTGAATTTATTACACCTAGTACTTTGTAGCAGTCTTCTACGGAATCACAGATTATTCTTGCTCCAAGAAAGTCGTAAATTTCGTCGAACGGCTTTTTTTCCATTTTTTGGAAAATGCTGTAGAAATTTTTTGTTCGTCCAAAAATGGAGGTTTTAATTCCTAATTTCTGAACCAGGTTTGAGATCGTTTCTTTAACTGATTCAATGCGCTTCTGGCGAACTTCCCTAGTTTCGCCCACTAGGTCTTTTACTGAAAGGTAATCTGAGAGTCTAAGCTGCTTAAATGCCATGTCTTCTAGTAGCCACTCCAAATCGTTTAGTCCAAGTTTGTGGCATATTGGGGCGTAAACGTTTAATGCAATCAGTGCCTTACGGTCCGCAATTTCTTTTCTCAGGTAATCGTTTTCCATTAGGCGATCAATTGTGGATGCAACCTTTATGAAGATACTTCTAATGTCTTTGGCTGAGGCAAGCATAATTTTTGAAAGAAGATCCCAACCAATTATGTTGACATTTTTGTCCTCTATATTTATTTCTTTTTGAACTTGTTCAACAAGGCTAGCTATTTCTTTTCCAAATAGCTTTTCAAGTTCAGGCTTATCAACCTTTTTTGAAACCAGGGTATCGTGCAAAAAGGACGCCGCAAGGGTTTCCTCGTTTAGAGTAGTATTTGAAATTATTTTTGCAGTGCTGATTAGATGCTGCACGCTAGTCCTTCCGCTTGGAAAGGTTTCTCCCTTGTGAACGTGCGCTGCAAACTCGTACGCTTTTTTCACAATTTCAAACTGTCTATGTGGGTTCCTTTCCTTTAACTCGCTGCTGAGCTCTTTGAAAGAGGTTTCAGTTGCTTGCATATTACTCCCAATAATTCTTTACTCTGAAACGTTTAAATAGCCTTTTTTTCCGGCCAATTTTTTCGGTTAGCTTAATAATCTTTTTCGTCTTTAAAGCAAACAGTAGATTTGGGGTAAGGGGATTTGATGAAAGTAAGCACGCCAATTTTGTTTATTAATTTTAAAACCTATGAGCAGGCAACTGGTCAAAAGGCGGTTTTACTTGCTAAGGCCGCTGAAGAGGCCAGTAAGGAAGTTGGAGTTTCGGTTGCGTTGGTTGTACAAGCCGTTGATTTGAGACTTGTAGCTAACTCTGTTTCTCTCCCGGTTTTTGCTCAGCACATTGACCCGGTTAATTATGGTTCTAACACCGGGCACATTCTACCGGAGGCAATAAAGGAAGCAGGGGCCGTTGGAACGGTTTTGAGTCACGCGGAAAACAAACAAGACAACGAATTTATTGAGGCGGCAATTGTTAGGGCAAGGGAGCAGGACTTTGCTGTAATGGTTTGCGCTGAAGATCTTGAGAGGGCAAAGCAGATTGCAGGAATGCAAAATAAGCCCGATTTTATTGCTGTTGAGCCGCCTGAACTTATTGGCGGGGACGTAAGTGTTAGCACAGCTCGCCCGGAATTTATAACAGATTCAGTTAGTGCAATAAAAGAAATTTCTCCGGAAATTGACGTAATTACTGGAGCCGGCGTAAAAAGCAAGGCCGATGCAAGAAAGGCAGTTGAGTTAGGGACTGTTGGGTTGTTTGTGGCAAGTGGGATTATTAAGGCTGCGGATTCAAAGCAGGCAATTATTGGGCTATTAAATGGTCTCAAAAAATAGGTTGGTGGATATATGGGCAGAAAAATTCAATTAAGCAAGTTGCCAGAGGTTGACGAAATTGATCGTGCTAAAATCGATGGCTCTATTGAGAAAACCTATGACAAGCTCGAAAAACTTTTGAACAACGACATTTTTCTAAAGGCGCATTTTAAGGACTTCCAAAAAGATGGCCTTAGAAAAAAACATTCAGTGCAATTGCATCTCTCTCTTCCAGGGATTGAACTTTCGTCAAGTGCTACTGATTGGAATTTGATAACTGCGTTACAAGAAGCTCTTGGTAAGATTGAACGAGAAGCCGAAAAGAAGATTTCACAGTAATTGGCTATTTTCTTTTTCGGGCTGATTTTTTTTTCTTTGAGGCAGGTTTGCGCTTTGGTTTTGTCCTTTTTTTCTTGGCTTTCCCTGGCGCTTTTTTTTGCTTTTTTGCCGTTTTTTTAACTTTTTTTTGCTGTT
>JASLNX010000186.1 GCA_030745815.1 archaeon | reverse complement strand
TTGCGGAAACAACATTTGTGAAGAATCAACAGGGGAAAGCTTTGGAGCCTGCCCTGGAGACTGCCTTCCCAAAAACATTGAGTTTGATATTTTAGAACCAAACGTTGAAGAAACATTTTTTCGAGGAGAACCAGTTCTTTTTAAGGTAAAAATAACCGGCGATTCAAAGAACCTACTTTCTGCAAAGACCACGGCAAAAGGCCAGTTTGGAGAAGTTAAACTTTTTAATGACGGAAGGCACAATGACGGAAACACAACTGACGCAATTTATGCAAACACTTTCTTTATTGGAAACGAAACTGAGAGTGGGGTTTACACAATTTCATTAGACGTAGACTTTCGTGGTGTTTTAAAAGCAGAAGACGTTAATGCGGTAATTGACCCCAAACTTGACCTGGAACTTGATGTTAAAGAAAAGTTTCCTCTGGGAAAAAATGTTGAAATTGCCGGGCAAGTCAAAAAGAAAGGATACACTTTTGAGATCCCAATTAATGTAAAGCTTTCAGACGGCAGGTCAACTGTGTTTGATTTCAACACCACGTCAGATTCAAATGGAATGTTTTATGCAGAATACAGAAGCAGTTTAATTGATAGAGAGGGAACCTGGCTTATAAGTGTACAGGGCTTTGACTCAAACAACAACGAAGTGTTTGCAGAAAAGGGAATCCAACTTATTGAACCAGGCAAAATTGAGTTTTTGGTTGTAGACGTTTTAACAGAGAGCGGGGAAGAATTCAAAAGTGGGTCAGATGTCCCAATAATTGTTGCCATAACCGACGAGTCTGATCAAACAATTGAAAATGCAATAGTTTCAGTTGTTGATGAAAAAGGACGAGAGCTAATTCTCTTAGAATTAACGCTTGGCGAATACAGCGGAGCTTACAAGATTCCATTTGACATGGGCCTTGGAACACATATACTAACAGTGCGGGCAACTGATGGCGATGGCGCGGGAGTTTCTGGCCTTGGAACGTTTGAATTTGCGGTTATTGGAACAGAGATTATACTAGAAATCATTGAACCAAGCAAAAAAGTTTACGCTGTTGGCGACGCCTTGAATCCATCTGTCTTTTTGAGTTACAAAGGAGGAGATAGGGTTCCCAATGCAAACGTTAAAGTTCTTTTAAACAATAAAGAAATTTCCTTAAACGAATTCAAAACAAGTGTTTTTTCCTCAGAATATGTGCTGCAAGAGGACGACATTGGGCGGATTAAGATTTTGTTCAATGCAACTGATAATGTTGGAAACGAAGGTTCTGCTGAAACATTCGCAGAGGTTAGTGGAACATCCCCTTGGCAAGTGATTCAAGACAATTTGGTAATAATTGTAGCAGTAATTGTTGTACTGGCAATTGTTGGAATAGCAGTAGCCACACTCTTACCTAAGAAGGCAAAACATAAGTCCCTCCTTAAAAGGCGCAAGCAATTAAAGGCCCTTAACTTGCAAATTCAAGATGATTACTTTAAGAAGGCCTCAATATCAGAAGAAGAGTATACAAAACTTAGTAAAGATTATGAATCCGAATTAGAAGAGATTGAAAAAAAGCTTGGAGCGCATGCAAAATAAAAATAATTGAATTGACAAAAAGGCAGGATAATATAGGAGAAGAATATTATATTTGAGTGATTGCAATGAATTTTGAAAAGATTGGCGAGAAACTAAGAAAGCACTTTGCAAGCTCTATTGAAAAAACAATTGGCGGCAAAAATAACCCCGGGATCAAAGAACAAATAGCGCGGGAACTTCCAAAAGAGAAGAGAACAAAACATAAATTTAAAAAAGCTCAAATTCTGCCTGCGTTAGTTGATAAGTTTGATTTGCTTCTATCAGACAGGGGCCTGGAAAGAGGAACTATTACTTTGATAAGCGGCGGGGCTGGAACCGGAAAAACAACGTTTTGCATGCAAAGCCTTTACCACGGCGCACTAAAAGGTGAGAAAGGAGTTTACATTTCATTTGAGGAAGAGCCCGCAATGATAATGGAACACATGATGAAAAACTATGGGTGGGATTTTTACAAACTTGAAAAGAAAGGCCTTGTTGCATTGATTAAAATTGACCCAGTGAAGGCTGCAAGAATGGTTGAAGGAACTATTGCTAGGGAAACCGGCAAGATTACAATTGATATTCCAAAAATAACTCTTCCAATAAAACCAGATAGGGTTGCTGCCGACTCTTTGAGTGCACTCTCAATTGCATTTAAGAACGAGGAAAATTATCGAAAATATGTGAAAGAACTTTTTGATATGCTTTCCGAATTCAATTCTGTAAACTATGTACTAAGTGAAACAGAACAAAATCCAAGGATTTTTAGCAGACGGAGTAGTAGTATTATACAATTTAAGGGTTGGGGGCAAGAGACAAAATGCCTTGGAAATTCTTAAAATGCGAGCCGGAAAGCACTTGAAAAAAATGGTCCCATACAAACTGGGCAAGAACGGAGTTGAAGTGTTTTTTGATGAAAAAATAGCCCTAAAATGATACTGAGCGCACCCAAAAAAATTGA
>JASLNX010000185.1 GCA_030745815.1 archaeon | reverse complement strand
TAATCGCTTTTAAGTTCCTTCTTGCCAGGATGAAAGATACTTTTTTTGCTCTTCTGTAAGTTCGTCAATTGAAATGTTCATTGTCTTAAGTTTTACAGCGGCAATTTCTACATCAACCTCTTCTGGAAGAATGTGAACCTTTGCTTCAAGCTTTCCCTTGTTTTTTACACCGTATTCAAGAGCAAGTGCTTGTCCACAAAATGATAAGTCCATTACTTCACTTGGGTGGCCTTCTGCAGCGGAAAGGTTTACTAGCCTGCCTTCAGCGCAAAGGTAAATTTTTCTACCGTCGTCCAAAATGTATTCGTCAAGCTGCCATCTTATTCTCTTCTTTTCCTTTGCCATTTCTTCAAGGCCTGTGACATTTATCTCGCAGTCGAAGTGGCCGGAGTTTGCAATAATTGCACCGTCCTTCATTGCCTTAATGTGGTGAACGTCAATTACGTGCTTGTCTCCTGTAACTGTAATAAAGATTTGACCAAGAGGAGCTGCGTCGGCAATTGGCATTACGCGGTAACCGTCTTGCTTTGCTTGAAGAGCCCTAACTGGTTTTACTTCACAAACAATTACATTGGCTCCAAGGCCTGAAGCGCGAAGGGCAACTCCTTTTCCGCAGTCCCCGTATCCTGAAACAACAACTGTCTTTCCTGAGAAGAGAACGTTTGTTGCTCTAAGAATTCCATCCAAAGTACTTTGGCCGGTTCCGTAATAATTGTCAAACAAGTGCTTTGTTTTGTTATCATTTACTGCAATAATTGGGTACTTTAAGGCCTTGTCGTTTTCCATTGCCCTAAGTCTAATTATTCCAGTGGTTGTTTCCTCTGTTCCAACAATAAGCTCTTCTAAAAGTTCTGGCCTTTTGGCGTGAATTTCTGAAATAATGTCACAACCGTCGTCAATTGTTGCGTTTGGCTTGAAGTCAAGAACTTTGTTCAAATAACTGTAATAATCCTCTTTGGTTTCTCCCTTGTAGGCGTAAACATTTACTCCGTCTTTTGCAAGGGCTGCTGCAACATCGTCTTGTGTACTTAAAGGATTGCAACCTGTAATTGCAACCTCTGCTCCACCGGCAATAAGGGTTTTTACCAAATTTGCGGTTTCCTTTGTAACATGAAGTGCCATTCCAACGCGAATGCCCTTTAATGGCTTTTCTTTTTCAAAACGCGCTCTAATCTCACGTAATGCAGGCATATTTTGCTCTGCGTAATCAATATTCATCTTTCCTTGTTCTGCAAGGGACTCATCTTTTACATCAAATGGCACAATATCAGCTCCTAAAAAAAGAAATTTCAATACTCTAAAATTGCATAGGAAAAGTCTTTTAAATGAAAGCAGCAGCTTTGTTTATATGCCTAAAAGAAGAGAGCCAGAAGGATCCAAAAAGGGCAGGACCAAAC
>JASLNX010000184.1 GCA_030745815.1 archaeon | reverse complement strand
AGTTGATTTGAAATGGCGCCCTCAAATTCTTTCAAAAAAGCATTTATGGCGTCTTTGTCGATTGTTCCAATATTGGCTATGTGCATTGCCTTTTCTGTTAATGGCCCCCCACCTGGGTAAATCACAAACCCCTTTTGTTTTAATTTATCGTGAACTGGCTTGAATTTTACTCCTTTTGGAAGCATTACATATGCCACCATATTGCTTCGGTACTCTTTGGACAAGAAAAAGTTTAGTCCAAGTTCTTCTAGTCCTCCGCGAAGTATTTCTGCATTTTGTTTGTATCGTTTTATTCTGTTTTCTACCCCTTCTTCAAGCAGATTGTCCAGCGATTGATTAAGTGCAAAGAAAAGAGGAATTGCAGGGGTGTAGGGTGTTTGGTTGAGTTTCTCTTCATATTCATAGTGTTTGATTAAATCCAAGTAAAAGCACCGTGGCTGTATGTCTTTTATTTTGTTAATTGCGCTTTTCTTCGCGCACACAATCCCGAGTACAGGTAGACTTTGAAGAGCTTTTGCAGAACTGCCTGTTGCAAAGTCAATATTGTCTCGTATCACATTTACTGGTTCGCCACCCACTGTGCTTATGGAGTCTACAATGAATATTTTATTGTATTTTTTTGCCAACATTCCTATTTCGTGAACTGGATTTATTATTGCAACACTTGTTTCGTTGTGAGTTAGTGTTATTGCTTCGATTTCCTTGTTTTCTTTTAAAATTTTTCCAACCTCGTCTACTTTTACTGTTTCACCCCAAGCATACTTTAGGTGTTTGAATGGGATTTTGTAAACTTTAGCTATTTCTGCAAACCTTTCCCCAAAACTTCCGTTGCTGATTATTAACGCCTTTCTTCCTTTGTGAATGTTTGCTGCTATTATTGCTTCCATTGCACTTGTTCCGCTTCCAGTGAAAACCAATGTGGAATAGTCCTTTTTGTTTGCTCCAAACACTTTCAATAGTTTCTGCGGGTTTCTTTAAGCAGTTTCACAAACTCTGGTTCCCGGTGCCCCATATCTGGACAGTCAAATACTGCCTTTCTTACATTTTTTTCAATATTAACTGGTCCGGATAAGAACAAATGATCTTTTCTCAATTAATCCCCTCTACTCGTACGTTCTTTTTTTCACAC
>JASLNX010000183.1 GCA_030745815.1 archaeon | reverse complement strand
TTACCACGCAAGAATGGTTGCTGAGGTTATTCAAAACGGTGCCCCCCCTGTACTTGATACAGTGGGATGGTATGGCAGCGAGGCCGGCGGAGCCTTTGTGCCAACTTCAGGGCATTTTTTCTGGAATTTTAATGCGGTAATTTACCGTGTTGTCGCGCTTGGCGGAGGATACGACAAAGATCTTTGGGTTACACTTGTAAAAATCTTACCAGCACTCTACGGGGCACTAATTAGTGTTGCAATGTTTTTCTTTGGAAAAGAACTCTACAATAAAAGGGCTGGTTATACAATGGCCTTTTTTGCTGCGGTAATTCCTGCATTTGTTTACCGAACAATGGGTGGATTTTTAGAAGAGGACTCTCTTGGATTCCTCTGGATGGTTATAGGGCTTGTTTTCTTTGCCCGTGCAATCAAGAATGCTGAGTTTACTAGGAAAAAGATTGGCTATGCTATTGCAAGCGGAGTGTTCTTTGGAATAATGGCTTTTACTTGGGAAATGTTTTTACTAATTCCATTAGTTCTTACAACATACATTGCGTTTGCCACAATTAACATTTATTCAGAAAAGGGACTAAAGGGCCTTGTTCCATTCTTAGGAATTTTCGCAGTTTCGATGGGAACCTTTTCGGTAATAACTTACTTTGTTGATTCAGGAAGATGGATTGGCCAGGCAATGAACTATCTTACCGGAAGCATCCCAGCTGGTCTTTCACTACTGGTCTTTGGCGGAGGCATTGTGATAGTCGCAGGCATTGGATACCTTATGGTTCTTGGAGAAAAAAGCAAGAACCAGGAAGCAAACAGAAAAACAATCAAAATGATTGCAATGCTTTTACTTTTTGGAACACTAATACTTCTTGCAACAATTATTCTTACCGCGCCTGACCTTTGGAAGGCTCCTGGAGTGCACGGAACAAGTGTTGGAGAAGAAAACTTTGGAAATCTTTACTTTGGAGAAAAGTATAACGCGTTAATTGTTATTCCGTTCCTTGCGCTGCTGCTTATTCCACTAAGAATTTTCCGTAAAAAGAATGATCATCTAAGTCTTATAGTATTTTTCTGGGTCTTTGCGACCTTTTTTATGGCATGGTACAAACTAAAGTTTACCTATGCTTTTGGACTACCCATAGCGGCAGCTGCCGGCCTTATAACAGTTGAACTGTTCCATTTCTTAAAATCCAGAACGGAATTTGAGAAAAAGACAATATTCCTTGCGCTTGGATTCATGTTCTTAATTGGCGTTTCGGCAGGATCGCTCTTTGTTGAAGACAAGATGCCAACAATTGAAATACGCAACCCAGACTGGAAAGAAGCGCTTGCATGGCTTAGTGAAGAAACTCCAGAGGACTCAAAAATGTTTAACTGGTGGGATTACGGACACTGGATAAGCTTTGTTGGAGAACGTGCAGTATTAACTGACAACAGAAACATTTACCTAAAAGAGCTCCAAGACGTGTCAAACTTTATGATAACCGACGATTTGAATGAAGCTCTTAGAATTGTTAAAAGCTATGATTCGGATTACGTAATTTTCGGATACGATTCGCTGAAAAAGCACGTGAGTTACGCAAGGTATGCATATGACACTGTTAACTATGACGATTCAAGAATCATGCCTTACAGAATTGGACCAAACATTTCGTTTGTATGCAACCAAACAATGGAGAACGGCCAAAAGATGTTTGTTTGCGGCGGAAACGTACTAAACGAAGGGCAAGCAGCAGCTCTTAGAAAAGACTGGACTACTCAAGCAAGCCAGTTGTACGAGCAAAGGGTTCCTCTCTTTATTTACCTTGACCAGGACAGTTACGCAATGTACATAGTTAATCCGGCAGTAAACTCAAGCATGGTAGTAAGACTTTGGTTCCACCAGCCAGAAGTAATGCAGTACTTTGAAGAAGTTTACGGAAGTCGCGGCGTTAAGATTTTTAGAATTAGAAAGGATAAGATTGCCGAAGTTGTTTAAGGTAGTTAAATTTACGAAGTGATTCTAATATGGTTTCGTTTCCATTGAGCCTGGCGCTTTCTTTTGTGTGCTCTTTCGCGATTGCCTACAAAGTTGTACCGTTTATCATTGAAAGAATGAAAATGCGGGGCATTTGCGGCCGCGACATGAACAAGTTGCAGGGCCTGAAAGTTCCTGAGCTAGGGGGAATTGGAGTTTTGCTGGGCTTCTCAGGGGGAATTCTTGCGGCAATATTTATTTTCTCCTACCTAAACGGAATACTGTTGAACCTAACTCTTTTACTGGCCGGATTTAGTACAGTAATTCTGGTTGGATTCCTAGGAGTAATAGATGATTTAATTGGATGGAAGAACGGAATAAGGCAATGGCAGCACGCTTTGATTCCAATTTTTGCAGCATTGCCCCTTATGGCAGTAAAAGTTTCAAACCCACCAATAATGATTCCATTATTTGGCGTGGCCCCAGCCGAATACCTTCTCCCAGTTATTGGGGTTGTTTCGTTTGGAATAATCTACTCACTTATTCTTGTCCCAATTGGAGTGACCGGAGCAAGCAATGCAACAAACATGCTTGCAGGACTTAACGGCCTGGAGGCAGGACTTGGCGCAATAATCGCAGCAACCCTTCTTGCAATCTCCATTCTTGAAGGAAGAATCGAATCAGCAGTCATTGCTGCAGCAATGCTTGGTTCACTAATTGCATTCCTCAAATTCAACTGGTTCCCGGCAAAAGTTTTTGGAGGCGATTCGCTCACACTAATGATTGGAGCAGGAATTGCCACAATCGTAATTTTGGGAAACATGGAAAAAATCGGAGTAATGATAATGGCCCTTTACTTTGTAGAACTTATTTTGAAAGGAAGGCACAAGTTTCAACTTGAAGGATTTGGAATTCCTACAAAAGAAGGACTGCTGCGAGCCCCTGCAAAAATAAGTAGTCTTACTCAACTTGTGATGAAGCAGGGAAGGTTTACTGAAAAACAAGTTGTCCTCGCTATCCTTTCAATGCAGACTGTAATAAGTGTACTTGTTTTCATTGTGTATTATTTTAAGCTATTCAGGTTTTTGGTATGAAGGTTTGCTTAGCCTGCTCTGCCGGCGGGCATTTAACAGAGCTAATTCAGCTTGAGAACGCGTGGAAAGAAAAAACGTACTACTTTGTTTCAGACCGCAGAGGAAACGCAATAGAACTCGCTAAACGAGAAAAAGTTGAGTTTGTTTACTGCCCGCGCAGAAACCCAATAAAACTTGTAGCCAACTTTTTTCAATCACTTTGGATTTTCCTAAAAGAACGGCCCAACGTAGTAGTAAGTACAGGCGCAGACACAGCAATCGCAACCTGTTTAATTGCAAAGCTTTTTGGGAAACGAGTTATTTTCATTGAATCCTTTTGCAGAATCAAAAGCGCAAGCCTAAGCGGGAAAATAATGTATCGACTTGCTGACCTGTTTCTTGTGCAATGGCCTGAGAACAAGAAATTCTTCCCAAAAGCTGTTTACTCAGGGAGCGTGTTTTAATGACCAAAATTTTTGTAAGCGTTGGAACTCACCCACAGCAATTCAACAGGCTTTTAGAAGAGCTTGACAAACTTGCAGGAACAAATCGGCTGGGAACAGAAATTTTTGCGCAAACCGGAAACTCCAATTACACTCCAAAGAATTTTAAATCTGAAAAGTTTGTTGGAGAAAAAGATTACAACTCAAAAATAGGAAAAGCCGATGTAATAGTAAGCCACGGCGGAGCCGGGACAATAATCAACGCCTTGCGTTCTGGGAAAAAACTTGTGGTTGTTCCAAGATTAAAAAAGTTTGGAGAGCACACAAACAACCACCAGCTTGATTTGGCAAAGTCCCTTGAAAAGCAAGGAAAATGCCTCGCAGTTTATAACATCGCTGAATTGGGAAATGCATTAAAGAAAGCAAT
>JASLNX010000182.1 GCA_030745815.1 archaeon | reverse complement strand
TTTTGAATTGTGCGTTTTTTTTAACTCCGTTGCCCACGCATGCACAGCGTTAATCATTTCCCTTTTTATTGGTGGCATAATAACACTATTTGTCTTTTACAGTTTAAAATTGTTTGCAAAGTCCACAATTCGCTTTGCAAGTTCCACTGTCTTCCCATTATCCTTTTCCGGGTTTACTTCAACGAGATCCAGCGCACGAACCTTTCCACTGTCCAAAAGCGGCTTAAAGAGCTCAAAGAACTCCTGTTCCACCAGACCGTTCTTTTCCAAATACCCGGTTCCAGGGGCAATGCTTGGATCAAACACGTCAATATCAATACTTACATAAATTTCTTCACTTAAAGCAATCAGTTCAAGAAGCTTATCCTTTGCCTGTTCTCCTTCGGCCTTTACTTCAACAGAACTAAGAACCTTCACTCCCTTTTTTTTAAGATAATCCCTTTCAAGTTCATGCGTCTTTCTAACGCCAATAAGCATTATGTTCTCAGCTTCTACAAAACCTTCTTCAACAACCCCTTGAACCCAGTCCTCGTGACTGAGCGGCTTGAAGAACTGCACGCAATCCGGGTGAGCGTCAAAAACAACAAGCGCCCTTTTTCCCTTGGACGTTTCAAAAAACGCCTTTACTAGCGAGTAAGAAATTGAGTGGTCTCCGCCAACAAACAAGGCAGTATCTTTTTCCAAAATTTCCTTGGCCTTTTTGTAAATGGCCTCATCTGTTTCTTCAAAGTTTCCTGAAACAATTTGCACTTCTTCAAATTCCTTCCCTTTAAGAATTTGCGCAGGGGCCAATGAACAGCCTTTGTTCTTGTCCAAATTGCCTTGGTCTGACGAAACGCTTACAAGCTTCATAGAAAAAAATGTGTAGAAAAAGTAATTTAAGTGGATTACTCGCTTCTCTTTCGTGTAGCCCTAACTAGTGAGCCCCACTTAATGTATTCTACGTTTCCACCTTGTTCTGCTGTAAAGTCCTTTGGCTTTGGACAATTCATCATTTCGTAGGTTTCCAAATCCATTATTTGAAGCTGGTTTCCTTGGATTGCAACAACTTGCCCTTGGCTTCTTTTAATTATTGGCACTTCAACGTCGCTACTTACACTTTTTAGCAGATTTTTCTTCTGGCCACTGAACAAATCAAAAGCAGTAACTCTAACCTTCGCTGCCCCGTGCTTTCCAGGCTTTGATTTTTCAACGCCTTTTACCTGGCAAACGTT
>JASLNX010000181.1 GCA_030745815.1 archaeon | reverse complement strand
GCTTTCCCGCGCTATGAAACCTTTTCAGGTTCGCTTGTTAAAAAGTATTTGGCAGGCGGTTTTGGTTCACTTGATGAACTGCCTCCGGAATTCCCTTCGCTTCTTTATGCGTTGGACCGCTATGATGCGGCGAAGTCAATTGAGGAATCTCTTGCTGCAGGTAAAATTGTTGTTGCTGACCGTTTTACTGCTTCAAACATTGCGCACCAGGCTGTAAAGCTTCCAAAGGAAGAACAGCAGGATTTTATTGAGTGGCTTAAGGGTGTTGAGTCAAGGCTTCCAAAGTCCACGATTACGGTTTACTTGGATGTTCCGGTTGAAATTTCTCAGGGCTTAATGGAATCTGAAGGCAGGGAAAAAGATTTGCACGAGCAAAATCCTGCGTTTCTTAAGAGAGCTCAAGAGATTTATCTCTCTCTTGCAAAGCAGTCTGATTGGGAGCGAATTAATTGTGTTAAGGACGAAAAGCTTCTTTCAATTGAGGAAATTCACGAAATGGTTTGGAAGGCTGTTGGAAAGCACATTTAAATATCTCTTCTGCTTTATTATGTTGGTTTAATATGGGCGGTTTGGATTACGGCGAAGCTGTAAAGTTTGCCATTTCATGGGCAACTAAAAAGGAGTCTTTGAAATTTGCTTTAATTGTTTGGCTTGTTTCAATTGTTTCAATTGTTCTTTTTGCAGGCGCGTTCCTACGTGCTTTCGGGCCGTTAATTTCAAGTATTCTTTCAGATCCAGCTACCTTCCTTCTTACTGTTGATGCCCCAGACCTTGTAGTTAGTATTCTTCCCGCGGTATTTTTATTTATGGTTTTAATGGTTGTTCTTGTTGTGGCAAGTATTATTGTGGATCTTTACATCTTGGTTTTAATGAACTTTTTTGCGTTTAAGTCTTCGAACACACCTTATGCTGACTTTCCGCTTTCAAGGCTTGGGCGGTTTTTTATTATGCTTTTGGCGGAAGCTTTTTTGGTTTCCTTTTTCTGGGTTCATCGCAAAATTTGGATTTTAGGAGTTGTTATGTTAGCTGCTGTACTTTTCGCAGTACTTTCATTATTTAACCCGGTTTTTCTTTTGGTTGCATTACTTCTTTTTGGCCTAGTTGGCCTTGCGGTTTTAATTGTTCCACTTTACCTTTTCTTCACCGGCGAACAATATTCTGACGCAGTTGTTGTTAACAAGTACTTTTTGTTGGTTTCTCCTGTACTTGCTGTGTTAGTTTTCATGTCAATACTACATCCGCTTTTCATACTCCTTTTAGTGTTGCTATTTGCGGCATATTTTGTGATTTCGATTTATTGTTCAATCAGAGTTTTTTGCAATACTCCTGTCTTTTTGTCTAAGGGAACAGGGGCATTGGATTCAATTAAAACTTCGCTTAGCTTAACCAAAGGGCGCGCGTCTGAAGTTTTTGCCGCACTGTTTATTGGAGGAATAGTTTCATTTTTGCTGTTTGCTATTGCAAGTGCAGTTATCACTCTTCTTTTTTCGTTTGCAATTGCTCCAATGGTTCCAGAAAATATCTGGGGGGCAGGAGACCTTTTGCAAACTCTTTCAGTAGTTGATTCTATTACTGCGGCGCCAGGCGAAGCCGTTACAGCTTACGAAATGCAAGTTGCTTTAGAGAGCATTAGAATAGGTATTGTGCAATCTATTTCCGAGTCAATTGCTGAGGCAATTGTTGCCCCGTTTGCAATGCTTTTTGGAGTGTTTTTAACGGTTGGAATTTATCTTCAGCTTACTCAAAAAGGGCGCCCTAAACCGGCCGCTCCAAAGAAAGAGCCAAAACCTACTTTTTCATAAATAGCTTTTTTTATTTTGTGAACTGTTCGGAAGAGTTACGCTAAGAAGCACCTTTAAATAGCCTGGAGCTTTATTAGGTTGGTTTAGTATGGGTAGTTTGAATTACAGCGAACTTGTAAAGTTTTCTTTTTCCTGGGCGTCAAACAGGGAAACAATAAAATATGTTCTTCTTCTCTTGGCGGTGTCAATCATTTTCCTTGTTTTGTTTGTTGGCCCGTTTCTGCTTGTCCTTGCGCCATTCCTTGCTGCAGGGTCTGTGGGTTTAATATATCTCCTATTCTCTCTCCTTGCTATTCCTTTATCCCTTGAGATAGGTGGGAACGAATTAGTTAGCATGGCCCTCCCCGCCGTAATCATTTTTCTTGCTATTCCGCTTGCTATTAAATTTGTTAGCGTTATCGTGGACCTTTACATTTCGGCTTTGGTGAACTTTTTTGCTTTTAGGTCAGCCAAAATTACTTATCCTAAGTTTTCTCTTTCAAGGCTTGGGCGATTTTTTATTTTGTTTTTGGCGGAAGCTTTTTTGGTTTCTTTTTTCTGGGTTCACCGCAAAATCTGGATTTTAGGAGTTGCCGCGGTGATTGGAATTATTCTTGCATGTCTTTCCATAATTAATCCAGCATTGCTTACTGTGTCGTTCTTAATTTTTTGGGGCATTGCGCTTGTATTAATTATCGCCCCACTCTATCTTTTCTTTGCGGGCGAGCATAATTCTGATGCAGTTGGTGTCAACAAGTACTTTTTGCTGTTTTTGCCTGTACTGGTTGTGTTGATTTTGCTGTCAAGCCTACACTGGCTTTTTATTATTTTACTCGCGATAGTACTGGTTGCGTACCTTGTGGTTATTTTTTACTGTTCAATTCGTGTTTTCTGCAGTACTCCTGTCTTTTTGTCCAAGGGAACAGGGGCGCTGGATTCAATTAGAACTTCTCTTATTTTAACTAAGGGAAGGGTAGTTGACGTTTTTATTGCAATGTTAATTTGGGGGTTAGTGTCAATTTTGTTATTTGTTGTACCACTTACGATTCTAGATTCTATTTTGTGGTATATACATACTCCTCCATCCATTGGAATTTTTTCGGTGGTGGTTATCCCGTTTGTTATTGGTCCACTCATAACGCTTTTTGGAGTATTTCTAAAGGTTGGGGTGTATTCCCAACTTTTGTCAAAGACCAAAGTCAAACCTACGGCGTCAAAGCAAGTGCCAAAGAACTAGTTTTTCGTGAACCTTTTGGAAGCGAGCGAAGCGAGTGCTCAAAAAAGGTTCTTTGCGACCGCCGGGACTCGAACCCGGGTCGTAACCTTGGCAAGGTTACATGCTAACCACTACACTACGGTCGCGTTTTTGTCAGAAACTGTGCGCTATAAGATTTTATTTGATGACTAATGTTTTTAAAAGAAACATGGCAACAAAGATTGCTACAAATACTCCGATGATTACTATTACTCCTTCCAATGGCAGGCTTTTATCGGTTTCTAGCCCGTTTTCTGGGCTAATTGGCGTCTCATCTTTTGGCTCTTCATCATTTTTTGGTTCTTCTTTTGGCGCGTGTGTTTCGGATGCAACAACTCCTTTTTGAGGAATTATTTTTGCAGAGTATATTAGGTCAGGGCTGTTAACTGTTACAAAGTATTCTGCGTCCTCAAAGTTTTCAACTGATAAAACAACTCGTTTCTTTGACAGGGCAGTAATTGTTTGGTTTTGTGATTCGATTTCTTTTTCCCTGGTTTTTAGAGAGATGTCAACTTCTGCGTCTTCGTTTCCCAGGTTTTGCAGATAAATTTCTATTTTCATGGTGTTAAGATCTAAGTAGCCGTATAAGTCAATTACTTTAGCAAGGGCACCTTCTGAGGATTCTTCTCCTGGGAAAATGGTAATTTTTGATTCGACTGCAGGGTGCGCTGAAAAAACCGAGTAGTTTCCTGAAAGATAATGTCCGGGGTCTATTTCTCTTTTTATTATTGTTTTCCAGGATAGGGAAATTTTTTCAAGTGGTTTTAGTAACAGGGTTTGTTGGCCGCCTTCAATTAGAAAGCCCTTTGGCATAACTATTTCAACCGGAACTATTACAAAGTTGTCAAGATTGTTTTCAATTGTTGTATTTATGTCCTGCCAGGAGTTTGCTTTGATTTCCTTTCGCTCTGCTTTAACTGAGATAACATCTGAGAACGTAACGTAGTCAATTAGGGTTACGTCCACCGTTTTTGGTAGAACTTGTACTATTGTTCCTTGTGATGAAGTAACAATGTCGGCTGCGTTTTCAAAGTCTGGAAAGTGCCCCATTTCAATATGGGTTGCGTCAACAAGCCCTGCTTCGCCGTAAGTGCTGTCAATTGGAACCCACCCTGCTTCTGGATTGTATGCTTCTAGCCAACCGTGGAAATTCCATTCTTGGGCTGAAAACACAGGGCCCACAATTACTCTTGTTGGGATTCCTTTCGCGCGAAGCATTGCGGCGGAGAGAACTGCAAATTCGTCACAGGTTCCGCGTTTGTTTCGGTATGTTTCTTTTGCAGAGTAAACTTCTGGAAAGTATGTTTTGTCGTAGGTTACATATTTGTGTGTCCAATCAATTACCTCTGCAACGGTTTCAAGCCAGCTGTCTTTTGGAAACCTGTTTAGTGCAAGGGTTCGCATTCCTGCATCGTTGCTTTCAATGTATTTTGTTTCTTCAAGATATTCTTCAAACTCTGTAATATTTTGACTTAGGTTGAAGTCTTTGAGCCCGCGTGGCCGTACTTTTTTATGAACCATTGCTTCAATTTTATATGTAAAGGTTCCCCTTTCGTTTATTTCAAATATTGCATATTGGTTTCCGTAATCATCTAGTTTGGTTTTTGCTTCTATTGTTTTTCCGTTTATTTCAAGAATCTGTTTAAGTTGAGTTATTCCCTGTTCTGCAGTATTTTGAAAGCTTAAGACATTGAGTTTTACTGGGGTAAGTAGCTTTCCAGAAATTGTTCCCGTTGCGCTCAAAACAACTCTTGCATCTATTTCTTGAACTGTGCTTGGGAACGGAAGTTCTTGTGCAGCGCATGTGCTTGCTAGTAAAAGTATGGCTAATAGTGGAAGGATCTTTTTAATCATTTTTAGAAATAGGCAACCAAACAATATAATTGTTTTGATTGAAGTGGGCCTGGGCGGAATTGAACCGCCGACCTCGACCTTGTAAAGGTCGCGTCATACCACTAGACCACAGGCCCATTAAAAATCTTTGAAGGGAAAACTATTTTAATTCCCATTGCTTTCCCTCTTTTTTACAAACCCCAATGTTTAAATATGCCTTAAATGTTATTATATTCGGTGATTTTACTATGTCTGTTCTATTCAGTTTGAACAAGCAGGATGTACAGCTCCCAAGGTTAATTGGCGCTTTTATTATTGTTGCGGCTCTTTTGATGTTTGTAAGGGCTGGCGCTCAAATGTTTGATTCTTGGGATGCGGTAAAGGACGCAAGACAGTGCTTTGAGGAAGTTGGAGAGAATCCAGCTTACACCTCTGTTTCCGAATGTAGGGAAATGGCACAGGATCTTGGCCTTTATGTTAAGTTCAGTCAATTTGAACTAACCAAGAGACAATTCTGGTCTGCATTGCTTCAGCCAATAGCCACCCTTTTACTTTGGGCTGGCGCTCTATTGTTTGGGCTAATAATTTACAGGGCTAACTTTGTGCCAATTAAGGCAGTAAGGCCTGTAAAGACTGCCAGAAAACCTGCTAAAAAAAAGTGAGTTGAAAAAGGTTTTACACTGCTGTAAGCACTTTTACCTTTTTCGATTCCTCAATTTTTCCTTTCTTCATTCCAACAATGGTTTTGATGCCTGACTTTTCAGCCTGTGCAAGAAGTCTTTTTGTAACAATTCCATCAAAGACAACTGATTCAACCTTTTTCTCGGTTTCCATTGCCTTTAGTAAATCCCTTACACTAACTTCTTTTACTTGCTTCATGCCTTTTCCAAGAAGCCTTGCTTTAAGGCTACTTTCAAGCTCTTTTATAACCGGTCCAAATTTGCCTAAATCTTGTTTTAGCTCAACCTTTGGCGGTTCTCTAAAAGACCTTTCACGTACTCGTGGTGGTCCTCTATCAAAGCTTCTTCCAGAGTCTCTTCCTCGTGGTGGTCCTCTTCCATAAGTACTTCTTCCACTTGGCGGGCCTCTAGTATATCCACTTCCAGCCTGGCTTCTGCCCCTTGGTGGTCCTCTTGTGCTTGGTCCGTCAAAGCTTCTGCCGCTGCATCTTCTAGTCGGAGCGCTTTCTCTTGGCCTTCCTCTTGAGAAAGTTCTTCTTCCAAAGTCTTCGCTGGCGGTTGTTTTTTTCAGGCTGGTAATTATTTCCTTGCCTGTTAATTCTTCAACTTCTTTTCCGTCAGGAGCTTTTGCAATTGCCACAATATTTGCAACATCAATTAATTTTCTTGCAATTAAGTCTCCTCCGCGGTCTCCGTCAACAAAGGCAGTTACACTTTTTGTTTTGCTTAGTTCAATTATGCTTTCTGGAATTCTTGCGCCGTCTATTGCAACCGCGTTTTTTATTCCGTGCTTTAGTAGATTCAAAACATCAGCTCGACCTTCAACTATTACTATTTCCTTGCTTTTTTCAAGGTCAGGGCCGCATGGAAGTTTTTCTTCTCCAAATTCTTTAAGTGCACCTTTCCTTACACCTGTTCTAACAGCTTCTGTCATTTCGTCTGTTTCAGGCATTACTGTGCTTAACTGTTTTAGCAGTTCTTTTGCTCTTTCTTGTACTGCGCTTCTTTTTTCCTTTCTTGAGTCCTCAATTTTCTTTATTTTGAATGAGGAGTCGCATGGCCCAACTTTGTCAACTGACTCAATTGATGCTGCAAGAAGTGCTGTTTTTACTGTGTCCATGCTGCTTGGTACAATTATTTCTCCGCCGGTTTTTCCACTGTGGGTTTCAGCGTTTACTTCTATTCTTCCAAGCTTTCCGCTTTTCTGAAGTTCTCGAAGATCCATCTCTTCTCCAATAAGACCTTCGCTTTGGCCAAATATTGCTCCAATTATGTCGTGCTTGTCAACTATTCCTTGCACTTCAAAATCTATCAATATTTGGTATTTAACTGTGTTAATATATGCTTTTGCCATTTCATCACCTTTCAATCCGCTTTTTGCGGTATTGTTTTTTTTTTCTTTTTTTTTTCGTTTGAGAGCGTGTCTTTTGCTCTTGAAAATTAGGGTTTTCCTGTGTGTACAATCGCTTCAAGGATTTTTTCCTTGCTTGTGTACACTGTAATTGTTTTTTTGGCTGAGTTTTTTCCTTTTGAAATTTCAACCTTTGAGTTAAATAATTT
>JASLNX010000180.1 GCA_030745815.1 archaeon | reverse complement strand
CTGAATTTGCAGGTTACGCCCCAATCGCCCCGCCAAAGAAAGGGTTTAATCCATTTGGCCGCGCAAGAAGAAGCTACAAGGCAGAGCAATACAGATTATTTCACAGCCCTGCGGTGCAAGCTGCATTGCAAGATTGGAAGCACGCAATTGAAACTGAGCGAACTGCGCAAATTAGTATTGTGAACATGCATAATAGGCGGCCGGATGAAAGAGAAATTAGAAACTCGATGGATCGAATTAACGAGAAAAAAGTGGCGGCAATTAAAGCAATGGAAGACCTTAGGAAAGGTTTCAACAAAATCAGAGGCAAGGTTTAAGCAAAATACTGCTTAATGGAGGCACTCTATGACAAAAGTATTGGTACTTGTTTCTGGCGGAATAGATTCAGCCGTTGTTTCAGCTTTGTCTTTGGAGCAGGGCTTGGATATTTCAATGCTTCACTTTAGTACAGTTCCCCTTGGAAACACCAGAGGTCTTGAAAAAACTAAAAAGCTTGCAAGGCATTTGGAGAAAATGTTTGACAAGAAAATAAAGATCTATGTTGTTCCGCACGGAGACACGCTTTTTGCTATTGCAAAAACTTACAATCGAAAGTACAGTTGTGTTCTTTGCAGGCGAATGATGCTTAGAATTGCCGGAGAGGTTGCAAAAAAGGAAGGAGCATCTGCCTTAGTTACCGGTGAAAGCATTGGCCAAGTTGCCTCGCAGACTCTTTTCAACCTTAATGCAGAGCACTCTGCTTCCCCTCTGCCAGTAATTAAGCCACTTCTTGGAATGGACAAAATGGAAATTGAAAGGCTTGCGAAAAAGTTTGAAACCTTTGAAACAAGCATTTTGCCAAGTGCCTGCTGTTCAATTCCTTCAAAACCTGCAACAAAGGCAACTGAGGAAAAGATTCTGCGAGAAGAAAAAGGGCTTGAAATTGACAAATTGGTAAAAACCGCCTTAAAAGGCCTAAAATGCGAAACCTAAAGCTTAAATATGAGAAACTAGATACTCTGCACAGTTCAACTCAGCTAAGGGAGGTGAAAATGTGATTTTTAATGATTGGCTAGATATTTTGCTTTTTAAGAAAAAACCAGCGGACTTAGCAGCGACAACGCTTGGAGAAGGCCTCAAACAGCTTGTGATTGCCAATGTAATTTTAGGCGCATTGGTAGGCATTTTGAATTTGGTTTCATACCCCCAGATAATGGCTTCAATGGAGGAACTTGCAGGCCTTGTTGAAGGTATAATGCCACAACCCACTGTAGTTGACATAGTGGTTTCAGCAATAGCTACCCCGATAGTGGCCGTAATTGGCATGGTAATAATTGGAGCAATACTTCATTTGTTCTGTAAGCTATTGGGTGGAAAAGGAAGTCTCTCAAACTACGTTGGCGTACTTGCAATACTTCAAGCAGCAGTAACCGGAACAGCCACCGTAATTATTACAGTACTTGGAATAGTGGCTGCTTTAGGCGGAGCATACATGGCGGTACAGAACATAACAGGATTGTTAGGCTTTGTTGTAGGACTATGGCTTTTGGTCTTAACGGTTCTTGCAACGCAAGCAGTACAGCAGATATCACGAGGAAGAGCTATAACAGCAATTTTGCTACCATGGTTGGTTCTCGTAGTCCTAATAATAATAGGCGTGATATTCTTCGCAGGCTTGATAGGAGCTGC
>JASLNX010000179.1 GCA_030745815.1 archaeon | reverse complement strand
ATGATCCGTTCAGTGAAACCAACCGAAAAGCATATGTTAAAGCAACAGTAGACTTGCAGAAGAGAATGAGTCAAATTCAAAAAGAGAACAGCAAGTTATGCGGGCCTGAACCCTGCAATCCAGACTTATTTGTCATCAGTTCCTGGGAAGCTCAATTATTGGAGAAAAAACTTTTTGATAATTTGGATACACATTACGGTTCAAATAAAGAACTAATAAAAAAACTTGAAGGGGAAGTAAGTGATCTGCAGGCAAAAATAAAGTACCTGGAAGGAATTAAACCAACTTGGAAAGGTTACCTAAACCCACTTGTTTTGCTTGGCACTGGTTTGGAAGCGGTTGGCGATTTGATTTTTGAAGGGGGCAAGGTCAGTATTTCAAGGGAAGAGTATGAGAAACAAATTAGTGACGAAATTCTTGACCTAAAGAGCCAGATTACCGCAATAAATGCGGTTGTTGTAGAGCTTGGACGCGAAAATTCATTGATTGGGATATATTCCAGAATAAGGGAAGGATTTAAGGGAAAAACATTTAAGGAAGCGAGTAAGGAGGGTGTGATAATTTATGCTAAAAATAGTGAAGACCCTCTCAAGGGAGCAAGTAACAACGAAGCGGTAATTTATGCTGAAAATTTAGCGTACTTTTCCGACCAGTCTAATGATCCTACCGGTACTAATAGGCTGCTTAAAATGTGGCACGGATTCTACAACAACTCTACATTAAGAGGAGAACTAAGAAAGCAGAGAATGCTTTTGGGCAAAGATTTTTTGGAAAACATTGAGGAAGCCAATCTTTTATACAATACAATTCATGCGCTTGAAATGGAGCGAGATTCAGTTCTTGCTCTTGAAATTATTTTAGATAAACAAAAATACGAAGCAGAACATGGAAAGCCCTGGAGGGAAGCCAATCTTATAGGGGGCATTGCAAGACTCATAGATCCAGGTCAAGAAGAGCCCATCTCAAAGGCAACTACCTTAATTTTTAATCTTTCCAGGGAAAGAAGAGGCATTAAAAAAATTCTGGAACAGCTCAGAACAGGAGTTCCATTGCTTGACATTTTTGAAACAAATTGGAACTATGGGCCAATCCATCGCTTAGATTATGGAGTCCCAAAAGTAATTAATCCGGACTTAACTTTTTTGTTAAAAGGCGCAAAAAAGGGCACTGAAGATATGGAAATTGAAGCCTTTATTGGAGGCCTTGACGTAGGCACATCCCCTGTTGCTGTAGGCAAAACAATCGGTTTCACAGGCGCCCCAGGGTTATTGATTAAGGCTGAAGGGGAAAAAGGCAGTGGGTTCACAAGATCTGTTGACATAAGCTTTTTTGTTGACGAAGATTATGCGCGTTATTTTCCCAACCCAGAACCAACTCATGGTTTTCCATTCAACGCCACATCCAATGAAAGGTTAAACCGCATTGTACCAGGCAAGGGTAATCTTGAAGGAGTAAGAAGCGGCGTTTTTGAAACTACAAATCCAAATGTCCTGATTGCAATTAGAATTTCCAAAGGAGAAAAACTTAATGTTGAAGACATACGTTCTTCTGACCAAATTGCTGTTGTTGACATTAAAACAGCACTGTTTGAAAAATCTGCCGTAAGTAAAGAAAAGGCTGAAGAATTAGTGGCATACGATAAACATCTGGACATGATTTATAAATTGGCTGAAAAAAACGGAGGGCGGGCAGAAACTCACAGATTCTATTTGTATTACTATCTTGGAGCCGATGGAAGTGCCAGGCGAATGGATGGAGAATTAATGACGCAGGGCTTTGGTCATAATCAAGGGACTGTGAAACAACGTGTACTAAGAAACAGCAACATATACTCATCAACAAAATTCCCAGGGCTTGCGTTTAGATTTGATTGGAATTCTAAAAATGAAGAGTTAACATTCTATAACCATTACTCTGACCTTGCAGCGCTTTGGAAAAAACAAAAAGCCGATTCTGTCATTGCAAAGGGGGTGGAAAAAGAAGAAGATAAAACAGAGGACACTGCCAAAGTAACCGAGGCAAAAAAAGATTCATTAATTTTAGCTGGTCTAAACAATGTTTCAGTATATACTCAGGTCCACGTTAGGAAAATGCTTTTAGAGGACGAAAAAGTTTCAGATGAAGAGTTTGCTTCGCTTCTTTTTATGACTGCAAAGCGTTATGAGCGATTTTCGCTTTGGCAAGAAGCACTCTCAGTTTATACACAAATTGATGACACTTTCCCTTCAACTCCACAAAGCAAGCTGGCAATTGCTCAAAGGGCTGAAGTAGATTACTATGTAGGGGCGGGGCAATTTGTTTCGTTTTTGGAGGGATTAACAAGTATTGAAAGCGCAGTTCACTATGTCTTAATTGCAGGTGTTGTAAAGGTTATTGGGAGAGTTGTACAACTTACAAAGGTCACTAGGGTTGCCAACGTGGCAAAAGTACAGCCGGCAGCGCAGGCAAGTGAAGCTCTTACAACCCCATCCAAGCTTTTGACAGGAACAACAAGCAAGTGGTCAAAGGTAAAGGCCTTCTTTAATTATCCTCTTGAGGATCTGATTGCAAGACCAATTGCAAAGGGAATAACCTCTTATAGAAATTTTAAAATCGCAAGGGCTATTCGAACGGCAGAGCAGGCACCAAGTGCTATTGCTAAAGTTGTTTCAAAGCCATATGCAGTTGACGTTTCGGCTGCTGCCTCATCAAAGAGTGTTCAAATTGGCGAAGCAAACCTTCGTGTTGTGAGAACAAGCAAGGCATCATTTTATCAGAGCCCAGGTGGTTCAGTAATGGTTACAAACGATGCAACTGCTCTTGCCGATGCAGCACTGAAAACAAAGAAAGCGGTTGCAGCACTAAAATATCTTGAAAAGGTTGGGCGGGTTCCCACTGGTTCTGCAAACATGTTCAAAAATGTGGGAAGCATGCTTGATGATGCTTTGTTGCATGCCACACCCTCTGTTTCAACAGGTACTACGCTAGTGGCGGTGCCGCAATCAGAATTACAAGCTTTATCACTCTTTGAAGAAGCAATGCAGCCTATTATCCTAACAAGTGCCACTGGAAGTGCAACAACCGTCGTCCAGATGGCTGAAGGTCTTGCAGGCAGAACAGGGGTTTTTGCAAGTGTTTGGTATTCATCTCCTGTAGTAGGGGGGGAGGTAAAGGCATTGCCTTTACTGCTTTATAAGAGATTTTTGCCTTATGAGGAGCCGTTGTTTTATAAGGGAATTGGGGATGTTACCGGAGTACCGATGTTTGTGATGAAGGAAAGTGCTGCTTTTAGTGGGACAAAAGTATTATTGTTTGAGACTGCGCAAGGCCGGTCATTTTATCAGGCAGCTAATGATTTGATGGGATTAGATGTTGAAGGGATTTTTTTTGAAAGATTTTATTATCCCCGTACAACAAGCCATGTTGAGCAATTGAGACTGGTAATAATCCATGAAATGACTCATAAATGGCAGGCAAGCCTTTCTGGAACCCAACAAGATACGCTTTTGACTGCTTTTTTAGACCATGTGGTTCTTGATGAGAAAGCAGCCGCTCTTGCTCATTTAACTCCTGACCTATATCTCATAAAAGCGAATTC
>JASLNX010000178.1 GCA_030745815.1 archaeon | reverse complement strand
CTATTTCCCGCTGCTGTTTGGCAATTCTTTCAGCTTCCTCTGCCTGTTTCTTCAGCTCTTTCTGTTTCCTTAGCCTCCTGGCAACTTTTTCCTGTTCAAGCCGGGCCTTTTCTGATGCTTCTCTTAATCTTTGTTGTTCTTCTAGATATTTCCGTTTGGATTCCTCCTGTCTACGTCTAGCCTCTTCTTTCTTTTTACGCAGTTCGGTCTCCTGCCGTTTAAGCCTTTCTGCCTTTTCTTGAGCCTCCTTCCTTTTTCTGAGTGCTTCCTGTTGTTTTTTTAAAGCTTCCTGTTTTTTGCGCAGTGCTTCTAGGCGTGCGGCCTCCTCACGTTTTGCTCTTTCTTCTGCCTCCCTGGCCTTTCTTTGAATCTCCTTCTGTCTTTGTATAGCTTCCTCTTTTTTTCTTGCCTCTTCTTCAGCCTTTCTTTGAGCCTCCAGGTATTTCTCACGCGCTTCTTCCTGCTTTTTCCTCATCTCCTGTTCTTTACGCAATGCTTCCTGTCGTTCTTTCTCTCTTTGCTCAGCCTCCTTCTGTGCATCGAGTGCTCTTTGCCGTTCCGCCTCTTCCTGTTGACGAAGGATTTCTTTTAATTTCTCAGCTTCGATGCGTTGTCTTTCTTTTTCTTTTCTTTCAGCTTCCAGCCTTTCCTTTTCAGCCTTTTGTTTCTTCAACTGCAAGGCACTTTTCCTGGCTTCTTCAGCCTTCTTGAGTGCCTCCTTTTGTTTGTCGATGGCTTTGTTCTGTTCCTGCTTAAATTTCTTCGGTAATTTTTCAAGTAATTTTTCCTGATCTTGTAAGACTTCTTTCTGCTTCTTTATAATCTTATCTTCTTTAAAAACCCTTTTGACATTGACATTGGTCAACTTTTTACTTTGTTCCTTCTTTTTGCATTGTAGGGTAAAGGTTTGGGTATCTGTGCAGGTCTTTCCGTCTATTATGTTTGAAACCTTTATACTCACATTGTAATTTCCTTCCAGGGCAAAATCGGCAGGCCACAAAACAATACCCTTCCCACCTATGGACATACCCCCAGGGGCATCTTCCAGTTGCCATTGAAATTCCGGTGTACCTATGGCTTTGACTTGATATT
>JASLNX010000177.1 GCA_030745815.1 archaeon | reverse complement strand
GAAAAAACCCCGTCTCCAATCCTTTCCTTGATATCTGTAAAAGTTGGCTTTGGCTTATGGCTACTGCGTGCCAACGCCCTCGGATACCCCCCGCGAAGTACAGTATTACGTTTATGTTTTCTTGGTTCAGGCATTTTAGTTTCCCAACAAAATTAAGCCACATTGAACCTTTTAATATTTTCCTATCAAATTCTAATTGATTAAAATGCAAATTTTTATTGCTTCAGACCACGGTGGGTTGGCCCTAAAGGAATTCCTAAAAAAAGGGTTAGCCAAAGGCAACAAGATAACTGATTTAGGCTGTGACAACGAAAAAAGTTGTGACTACCCAGACTTTGCAGAAAAGCTTGCAAAAGAAGTTGCAGGAAGCAAAGGCAAGGCCACGGGAATTCTATGCTGTGGAACAGGAATTGGGATGAGCATGGCCGCAAACAAAGTAAAGGGAATAAGAGCTGCTGTTGTATGGAACGAAGTCTCTGCAAAGATGGCGAAAGAGCACAACAACGCAAACGTCCTATGCTTAGGTGGACGCGTTTTGAAAAATGACGAGGCACTAAAGCTTGTAAATGTCTTTTTGAAGAGCACATTCCAAGGTGAAAAAAAGGACGGAGAAAGGCACAAAAAAAGAGTGGACAAAATTGACGCTCTTGGTGAAAACAGTGGATTTCCAGAGCCAGTTGTTGGTGCACTAATATTTAACGAAAAGAACGAAGTTTTCCTAATGAAGAGTCCAAAGTGGGACGGCCTCTACATTATTCCAGGCGGCCACATTGAACTGGGTGAAAATATGAGAGACGCTTTGATTCGTGAAATAAAAGAGGAAACTGACCTTGACATATATGATTTGAAGATGTTTACATTGCACGACGCAATCTTCCCAGCTGGCTTTCACAAGAAAAAGCACTTCTTAATGGTGGACTTTCTTGCAAAAACAAAAAGCGAAAAATTCAAGCTTGACGGGAAAGAAGGGACAAAGGGCGTTTGGATGAAGCCAAAGCTTGCAGCAAAGGAACTGAAACTAGACCAGTTTACGCAAAAAGCGTTAGAGGACTACATTAAGATAATGGACCTAACAAAGGTAGTTTAATGAAAAAGTATCGCTTTCTAGAACACACTGCCGACGCACTGTTTGAAGCATTTGGAAGAAGCTTTGAAGAGCTTTTAATTAATTCTGCAAAAGCCATGTGCTTTGTAATGTACGAACCTGAAAAAGTTGAGCCAAAAGAAAAGATTTTGGTAAAGGTAAGAGGAGAAAACAACGAAGTACTTCTACATAATTTCCTTTCGGCCGTACTCTTTGAAATCCAATCCCGCGAAATGATTTTTAAAAAATTTAAGATTTTGAGCTGTTCCAGGCAATACGCTGAAATTGAATTGCAGGGCGAAAAAATTGACCGCGAAAAGCACGAACTAAAATCAGACATTAAAGCAGTTACCTGGCACGAGTTTTTTGTAAAAGCGGAAGAAGAAGACAAATGGATTGCAAGAGTACTAATTGATGTATAAGTTAATGGTGAAATTATGAGTTTTAAGAATGTTTCAGGCGGAATTTGGGAAATTCCAAAAGAGAAGGAAATGCTTGTTCCGGCTAGAGTTTACGGAACAGAGAAAATTGTTAATGCAATAGAAGCCGGGGCACTTCAACAGATTAAAAATGTCGCTTATTTGCCAGGAATTCAAAAGTATTCTATTGCCCTTCCAGACTGCCATTATGGCTACGGTTTTCCAATAGGAGGGGTTGCAGGAATTGATTACGAAACAGGCGTAGTTAGTCCTGGTGGAATTGGGTTTGATATTAATTGCGGAGTTCGCTTGGTTAAAACCAATTTAACTGAAAAAGACATTAAGCCAAAGTTAAAGGAACTTTTGGATTCACTTTTTGGCGCTGTTCCAGCAGGAGTTGGTGGAAAAAGCAAACTGCGATTAAACAAGGACGAACTTTCAGAGGCCCTTGAAACAGGCTCAAAGTATGTAATTGAAAAGGGCTTTGGGTGGGAAAAAGATTTAGCGCACACTGAGGAAAACGGAGGAATGCAGGGAGCAGACGCCTCAAAAGTTTCCGACAAGGCGATGAAGCGCGGAATGCCACAATTTGGAACTCTTGGATCAGGAAACCATTTTTTGGAAATTCAAAGAGTAAGCAATATTTACAATGCAGAAGTTGCCAAGAAATTTGGTTTGGAGGAAGGCCAAATTACTTTAATGATTCACTGCGGCTCACGGGGCTTTGGCCACCAGGTTGCATCAGATTACTTGGATGGCATGGTTAAGGCAGTGGGAAAGTATAAGATAAATGTTCCTGACAGGCAGCTTGCCTGCGTTCCAATTGCAAGCAATGAAGGGCAAGATTATTTGGCTGCAATGAAGTGTGCTGTAAACTACGCGTTTTGTAACAGGCAAGTAATAATGCACTGGGTTCGTGAGGTTTTTGAAAGTGTTTTGGGACAAGACGCCGAATCCCTTGGACTGGATCTTTTGTATGATATCTGTCACAATGTGGCAAAAGAGGAAATGCACGAAATTGATGGAAAAGCCAGAAAACTTCTTGTTCACAGAAAAGGAGCTACGCGGGCAATGCCTGCTGGGCGCAAAGAAAATTCAGCAGATTTCGCGTCAACAGGCCATCCTGCACTAATTCCTGGAACAATGGGAACCTCTTCATATGTTCTTGTTGGAACAGAAACCGGGCTAGCTGAAACCTTTGGAAGCGTTGCACACGGGGCCGGGCGGGTTATGTCAAGGCACGAAGCAATGAGGCGAAAAAAGGGCGAGGAAGTTAAGAGAGATCTTGAAGCCAAGGGAGAGCTAATTAAGGGAGCGTCCCTAAACGGGCTGGCAGAAGAAATGCCTGAGGCCTACAAGGACGTTGACGAAGTAATTGAAAGCGTTGAAGCCGCAGGACTTGGAAGAAAGATTTCAAAGCATGTCCCGCTGGCAGTAATGAAGGGCTGAACACAAGTATTATAAATAACAAAAGCTCCATTCTAAAGATGATGCCTGCAAATAAATTGCCAATTATTATTGCGCTTTTGGCAGTAACCATTTTTTTATCTGGATGCGTTGAACCAGCAGCTTGCGGAAACGGAGTATGCGAAGCTTCGGAAACATCGAACACCTGCCCAGAAGACTGTGGGATTTCAGAAGTACACTTTGAGTGCAAGGACCTAACATGCGCTGAAGTTACTGGACCAGGGCCAAGCACTTGTGCAACAGACCTAGATTGTGAAGTAATTCCTGAAACACACACTGAATGTGAAGCGGAACAATGTATCAGCGTTGATGGTTCAGGTTCAGACCAATGTCAAGCAGACAGCGACTGCGTAATTGGGACACATTTCGAGTGCAATGGAACACGTTGCGTTGAAATTGCAGGAGTGGGATCACACGAGTGCTCTTTTGACACAGACTGTATAAGCGCAACTTCAACATTTTCCAGTAATTTGGAGTCAAGCCCAAGCGCGCCCAAAGAATTTGTATTGGAACTTGATAACACAGACTTTCCACACTTAACAAATGAAACCAGAACTTACCGCTACGTTGGAACAACTTATGCCACCAACATGAAAGAAACAATTGGGATAAATGCTGACGCAAAAATGGACCTTACTGACAAGGACGTTGAAGACCTTGTAGTATATATGAACGGTGAAGGCGACTTCAATTACGTTCTTGATTTAGGAGAAGGAATTCCAGTATACAATGACACTACAGAATCTTCAGAATTCATAGATGGGGACAATGATAACATTGTAATTCCGTTCCTTGGTGAAGAATATACCGTGCAAGAAATTGATGTCGACACTGGAACTCTGAAATTAATTAAGCAATCCCAAAAAACAACATACTATGAAAGTGAAAAAATTACCGGTTTGAAAGGCAGAGGGATATACAACGGGGAAACGCTCTCTGCTGAGGTTAACGCTATAACTATGTCTGGTGCGACAGCGACAAACTATAATGCTAGATTCTTACTATTTGACAGCAAAGGCAACGAGATTGGCAGACAGACCCTTGGACCAGGGGTTTACTTAAGTGACAACTTTGTTGACCCTCAAGGAGACTATTCGCTTAAAACAGTTGTATACATTTCGAGTATTGGCATCGAAGCAACAACATCAAAGGGCTATGTTACAGCAGTTGTTGGAAAAGGAACAGTATACCTAAAGCACAATGAGGCGTTCCCATACGACCCAACAGACACTAGCCCAGCAAACGATTACTGGAAGGCAAATTTGGACATGACAGGTTCTGACGATAGTCCAAATGTTAGGACACTAACAAAAATTACAATCAAGAACGCGGTTAAGAAGTGGAATTCAGTTAACCCACTTTACTCGGAAAATAGTTCACTAACACAAGCAGCGCCTGTGAGCACTGCAATGTTCTTAGAGGGAAACGATGAAGACGACCTTGGCTACGGCTTTGTGAGAATTAATTTTGAGGGCTTTGAAGAAAGCACTGAACCATATAGTGAAACTGAAGTATCAGTTGGTCGGGGCCAGTGCAAAACAAATGAGGGCCAGGAAGCAGGCTGTATACTTTACACGGACGCATCAGGTGTTGAGAGAGAAGTGCCATTTTACATTAAACTTGAGTTGACTACAGGACCAAGCGACGAATCGGAGTTCCACATTGACGACCAAAGGTTCTACTACCGGTGTGATACAATGGACATAAATGTAGGATTTGCCGATGGGAATAATCTGAATGGAAAACGGCTAAATATCCACAGCGGGATCCGCGATTTGTCACTTTATACAGACTGGTGGAGAGGTTCTGACGGAAAATTATATTTAGAGGGGCCAAATGCCTGCTCTGGAATTGGAAAAACCTGTTCCGATGACATTGGCGCAGTATTTGCCGATATGAGCGTATCAGAAAAAGGAGACGATGTTGTTGCAATGGTATTTGATGGAAACTGCCAGTTTGCTAACCAGAGCTTCAACAACTATACATATGCAGACGGCACAATCTTAACTGCCATTAGCAGCAACGGGAATAAGTATAAACGTAACTTTGTAACTGCGACGCCCCCTGCCTACGAAACAATGTTTTACGACGACGACAATACCACGTTTGACAAGGCCTGGGGCCTGTCAAGACTAGGAGTAACAAATACTTCACTAAATGACACTTACGGCTACATTATGTATGTGAACGATGAGTCGTCCTACAAGGATGTATACCTCTTACTGGATGGAGGGTCTACTATCCTCACCAACGAGTACTCAAAGGTAAAAGTTGAATTTAATGGAACCGACTATCAAAGTCAAAAAGTATTTGGCGGAAATCGTCCTTTCTGGGCACACGACAGTATAGGTGAAAACGGATTTTTGCCATACCGATATGGGACCAAATATGACCCACAATTCTATGCTCCAGACCACAGGGCGTTAGGAGAAGACCCAGCAGACACCTCATTTAATGTGGCAAACATTACAATTGGACTGGGGGATTTTGACAATAATATAGTAAATACATTTATTGACACCGCGGTCAATGAACTAATTGCTTTGCCAAACTCAGAGTTATCATATTATACTGACCAGGTTTACATTGAGCAATTTGACAGTGGTTTGCGTTCAGACAACCAGGCGACCCAATCAAATGCAACCTGGATAGATGACGGCAGCAAGGTAGAAATAATAACTACTGATTCAATGGGAGATTACGTTAAGGTAACAACTCCAAAAGAGCGAAGAAAAGTGTCAATTCGGATTGAAGGCTAGCCAAAAACAGCGTCTAATTCACTAATTAACGTTAAAAGGAAACCTTTAGATACTTCTTCCACTGCAATCCATATTACATGAAGCTACACCTCATCTTAGGATTCCTTCTAGTGGTTGCATCAGCTGGCTATGCTGCAAGCTGTAGCTCAATTGACTTGGAAGCATTTGATGTTTCGCTTGACGAGAGCTCAACTGATTATTTTTATTTCGATATTGAAAACAATTCAAACGACGACTTCAGGGTAACCGGAGTAATGGTTGGAGACACTTCAAGCAAGTTTGATGTAGGCGCTTCACGATACGACGAATTTATTGACGAAGACGAAACTGGCGAAATTAAATTGAGGGTAGACGCTTTTTCAGTTTCAAGTGATTACACTAAAGAGTCTTATGTTAAAATAAAAGGCCGATTTTTTGGGGTATTGCGCCCCAAATTTCTATTTTTTTAACTTTTTTATTTCAATTCCACCCAGCCAAGAGGCTGCATTTTAAGGGTTTAGCAGGAATCAGCAAGGTAAATAATAGCCAGGAAACGGCGGTAATTCCCTTTTTAAAGCTTTCTAAATGGATAATAGTACTAGAAGCACACTGCATCTATTGCGAAACGCATTGGATGTAAATGCCAATTGAGCGATTTTTGATCCCTCTTCTAATTGGCTTTTTTATAGTAGTAATTTCTGTAAATGGTGATTTTTCTGCAAACAAGAGTTTGTGGAACGCTTTAAATCAGTGGTGTTAAAATGTCAAAAAGACATCAACCGAGATGTGGAAGCCTTGCTTTCTATCCTAGAAAGAGGGCGTTACGAGAGACCGCTAGCTTTCGCTCTATTCCATTTGTTAACCTACCAGAAGGCGAAGCTGCAAAGCCACTTAATTTTATTGCCTACAAGGTAGGAATGACTCATGTTATGGGAAAAGACTCACACGAAAAGGGAACAACTTTTGGACAAGAAATTACCATCCCAGTAACCGTTGCCGAGTGCCCGCCAATAAAAGTTTTTGGAGTAAGAGCTTATGGTAAAGCACAAAAGGGTTACGGCGAAGCAGCAATGATGGATGTTCTTTTTGAAAAGCCTGACAAAGTACTTCAGAGAAAAATTGTTAATTTTAAGAAAAAGCCTGCGAAGAAGACAGGCGGAAAAGAAAAGAAGGCTGAGGGAAAAGAAGAGAAGGGAAAGGCCGAAAAGGCTCAAAGAACTATTTCTGATTTGGAAGTGGCAAAGGAAAAGATTTCAAGAATTGTACTTTTAAGCCACTCACAACCAGGTCTTACAGGCATTGGTAAGAAAAAGCCGGCAATAATTGAAGTTGCATTGAGCGGAAACGTTGAGCAGCAAATTGTTTTTGCAAAAGAATCCCTTGGAAAAGAACTTAACTTTTCTGACGCATTCTCAGCTCTTGATTTTATTGACGTAAAAGCAGTAACAAAAGGCAAGGGAATGCAAGGACCTGTAAAAAGAGCAGGAATTAGAATGCACCGGCCAAAGGCAAAGAAGCGAAGGGTTGTTGGAAGTATTGGGCCATGGAACCCAAGTACGGTTATGTGGACCGTTGCAAGACCAGGACAAATGGGATACCACAGCAGAACAGAGTACAACAAGAAAATTTTAATGGTTGGCGAAAAAGGCCAGGGTATTAACCCGGTTTCAGGATTTAAAAAATATGGCGTTGTAAAAAACGATTTTATTGTTTTTAGCGGTTCAATTCCAGGCCCAGCAAAAAGAGCAATTTCTCTTAGAAAATGTATTAGGCCACACGGAAAAGAAAAGCACAAGGTTGAAGGAATTGATTTTATTGCCTCAAACCCACCAAAGGCCAGTGGGGCATATGAAGTTGAAGAAAAACTAACACAAAAGGTTGCACTTGAAAAGGAAAAGAAAAAGGAACACAAAAGTGTTGCTGACGAAATCGCAGAAGCTACAAAGGGTGAATCCAAATGAAGGCAAAGGTTTTTGGAATTGACGGAAAACAGGTCAGAGAAATAGACCTGCCAAAGGCATTTGATTCTCCACTCAATAAGGAGCTTATCAAGCGAGCTGTTTTAAGCATTCAAAGCAAAAAAAGGCAGCCAAAGGGAACAGACCCAAGAGCTGGACGAAAAAACACAGCTGTTGCCAGATCAAGCAGAACCCTTCCACAGTCAGAAAGAACAATTAACGTTGGAAAAGCAAGAATTCCAAGACTCAAAAACAGAAAACATTTACTTTACGGAAGAGTTGCAAGGGTTCCACAGTCTGTTGGAGGAATTAGAGCGCACCCGCCAAAGGCCGAAAAGGTAATTTTTGAAGAAATTAACAAAAAGGAAAAAAGAAACGCGCTTCTAAGCGCTGTTGGTGCAAGTACAAGTAAAGACCTTGTTGGAAAAAGGCATGTTTTAAAAGAGGGAATAAATTTACCAGTTGTTATTGAAAACAAGTTTGAGGAAATTGACAAAACAAAAGACGTTGTTGCAGCATTCAAGGCACTAAACGTTTTTTCAGATCTTGAAAACGCAAAATCCAAATGCAGGCAAAGAAGTGGAAGAGGAAAAACAAGAGGCAGAAAAAAGAAACAGAAGAAGAGCTTGTTAATAGTTACAAAAAACAATTCAAAAGTTTACAAGGCTGCAAGAAACATTCCTGGTGTTGAAATAAGTCCTGTTGACAGTTTAAACGTTGAACTGCTTGCGCCAGGTTGCATGCCAGGGAGACTAGTTGTTTGGACAGAGGACGCAGCAAAGATAGTTGGTGAGAGAGCATGAATAAAGAGCTTGAAATTTACGAAATAATTTTATTTCCCCTTATTACAGAAAAGGCGGTTAACATGATTGAAACAGAGAACAAGCTTTGCTTTGTTGTAAACGAAAAAGCAAACAAGGCCAAGGTAAAAGAGGCCGTTGAGAAAAATTACAGTGTAGAAGTTGACAATGTAAATATTTTGAATGATAGAAAGGGAAGAAAGAAGGCAATAGTTAAGATTAATGAAAAATTTAAAGCCGATGAATTGGCCACAAAACTGGGTGTGTTGTAAATGGGAGATAGACTAAAACACCAGAGAAGAGGAAAGGGCTCAAGTACCTTTAGGGCAAAAGCCAAAGGCGTAAAGTCAAGTTATATTTCATACAGTGACGAGCAAAAGGAAAACGTAATAGCAGGGCAAGTTGTTGACTTGGTTAAGGAAACAGGCAGAAACAATGTCCTCTCAGGAGTATTGTTTGAAGACAATTCGTTTGAATACGTTGTTGCACCAGAAGGAATTGTTGTTGGACAAGAAGTAAGGTATGGTAAAAACGCAGGCATTGGAATTGGAAATGTTCTGCCGTTATTTAACATTCCTGAAGGTTGCCCAATTTTTAATATTGAAAAAACCCCTGGAGACGGAGGAAAGTTTGTAAGGGGATCAGGCGGTTATGCATTACTTGTTTCAAAGGACAGTAAAAGGGCTTTTGTGAAACTTCCAAGTGGAAAAAGTAAACCCCTTAACCCACATTCAAGGGCCACAATTGGCTGCGTTGCAGGCGGCGGAAGACCTGAAAAGCCACTTGTTAAAGCAGGAAACATGTTTAGAAAGATGAAGGCAAAGTCAAGGCATTATCCAGTAAACAGAGGTGTTGCAATGAACGCAAACGCACATCCGTTTGGTGGAAGCCAGCACCACGCTGGAAAAAGTAAAAGTACAAGTAGACACGCTCACCCTGGAAGAAAGGTTGGAAATATTGCGTCAAGACGAACAGGAAGGAAAAAGAAGTAAGGTGATTTGATGGTAAAAAAAGAATTTAGTTTTAAGGGAAAGTCACTAGCTGACCTCCAAGCAATGGAACTAAAGGAATTTGCCGCATTGGTAAATTCAAGAGCCAGACGAAGTCTTGAAAGAGGATTTGACAAACACACACTTAAAAGAATTAACAAGGCTGCAGAAATAAAAAAGCAAG
>JASLNX010000176.1 GCA_030745815.1 archaeon | reverse complement strand
TGGTGAACAAATATGAGAATAACGAAAATTGGAATACTGCAAAGCCAGGAATTTAAACAAAACGCCCTGAAGGCAACGCTCTTTTCGCTTTTCGCATGGCTTTCATTTGGCCTGTTTTTAGACGAGCTTGCTGTTTCCTTTTTGTTTGCTGTTCTTTTTGGAACTACATTGCTTGGAATTTTTGTGTACCTGCCAACAATGCAAAGGAAAAGGCATGCTAAAATTGTAGAAGGGCAACTGCCATTTGCTCTAATGAACATTGCGGTTGAAATGAATCTTGGCTTAAAGTTTGAAAAGATTTTGAAGAATGCTTCAAGGCAGGACAACGAGATTGGCAAAGAATTCAAAAAGGTTTTTTTAGAGGCCACAAAGAAGGGAGCATCAGTTCAAGAAGCGCTAATGCATTTTTGTGAACGAATTGACTCGCTTGAAGTAAAGCGCGCAATCGCACTCTTTGTAAGTGTGTACGAGCAAGGGCAAAAGGCAAGCGGGGAATCTGTAAAAATGCTTGCAAAAGAAATGCTTGCAAAACAAAGAGCTGTTTCAAAAGAGTTTTCCGGAAAGCTTGTTGTTTACTCCCTTCTTTTTGTTGCGGTTTCAGCAATTGTTCCAGCGCTCTTTCAGAGCTTTGCAATTGTTGGAAGCATGGTGCTTAATTTAACCTTTACAGCGCAGCAGATTTTTCTCATAATAGTTATTGGATTTCCGCTTGTTGATTTAGGCGCACTTTACTACATCAAACTAAAAACCCCGATATTTTTAAGAGAGTGAAGAAGATGATTACCGCAAGAGAACAGTTGAGAGAATTTAGAACAGAATTTGAGAAAACCCTTAAGCGAAACTGTGGAAAGGGCATTAAGTGGTTTGTTAGGGTCTCAGTTCTTACAGGGTTTGTACTAAGCCTTGCAGGAATAGTAATTTCCTTCTCCACAGGCCTAAGTAACTTCTACATAACCTTAATTGCTTTTGTTGCCTTTATTGCCCCCTTGCCCCTTCACTTCCTGCTTCAACAATACCTTTCAGAACTTAACAGAGCAAAAATTGAAGCCCTTGTTCCTGATTTGTTGCTACAGGCCAGTGCATTTCCCAGCGGAACAGGCTTTGGAAAAATAATTGCTTACTTTTCCAACGAACGGTTTGGACTTTTGGGCAGGGAATTTAAAAAAGCAGGGAAGGAAATTGAAAAGGGTTCAACTGTTCCAACTGCATTGGATAATATTGGAAGACGGTGCAAGAGTAAAGTTGTTGACAGGGCGGTTCTTTTACTAAAGCAGGGTTACAACAGCGGAGCAGACATGTCAAATATTTTTAGAGAAGCTGCTTCTGACTTAATTGAAACAAATGCTATTCTGCGGGAGCGAAATGCCGCACTTGTTGTTGAAAAGTACACATTGCTTTTGGCAGGCGGGTTAATTGTTCCGCTGGTCTTAGGGCTTTTGGTTGGAATGGTTTCCTCGATGGACTTTTCGGCATTTGAATTGCTTGACTTTGGCGCAAGCGTGGAAGAAAAAACTGCCCTACTTCAGTCTACAATTCTTGCCAACCAAATTTACATAGTAGAGTACTCTCTTATTGCCGCATTTTTTGTGGCCAACCAAGAGGGCAAACCAAAAAAGGCCCTGCTCTATGCCTGCTTTCTTTTGCCTGTTAGCGTAATCTGTTTCAACGCAGCAAAATTAATGCTGGCAGTTTAGGAGTGTGAGCAAAAAGAGTAAACGTAAACTATATATATGAAAAGGGACTTATAAAATTAGTTGATTAAACTGAATAACTCAAAAATTATTGTTGCCGGACTTTTTTTGCTGATGCTTTCTGGAATTGCCAACGCAGCCATAACTGTTGCTGTTGTTTCTCCAACTGATTTGAATTATACAAAAGACGCAACTCTTGCAATTGTTTTTACAGTATTGGACTCAAACAATGAGAGGGACGATTACAACGCAAGCATCTATTATTCAACTGTGCAAGGGCAGCAAACCACCACAATTGTAACCGACTTGAATCTGGCAGCAGGAGTTGAAGGAGGCGCCACTACAAACTGTAACGGTACAAACACCGCCTTTGATACTACCGCAAGAACCTGTTTTTATACTTGGGATACTTCAGCTATTGCTGATACCAACTATTACATTGATGTAAATGTGTATGCAATACTGGCAACTTGTAACGAGGGACTTATTTGTGTCCAGGATGACAAAAACGCTGATTCAGGAACATTTGTCCTTGACAAAACCGCTCCAACTGATTTAAATGTAACAGTTCCAGCAGCAGTAAGAGCACCTGGAACAACTGTAACTTACGCTGTAACAGACACCAATTCACCAATTGCAAAGTTCTGGGTTTCAACAGACAAAGGCACAACATATATAGATAACGGCGTTGCAACCACTTACGCTGTTGATTGCGCCCCAAGCCAAACAAACTGGTTTTATTTTAAAGCAACTGACAAAGCTGACAACAACAGCACGGTCTCCACTCAAGACGTTACATGTGAAGGAAGCCAAGGAGCGGCAGTGTGTGGTAATGGAATATGTGATGCTCAAAGAGCAGGAGAAACCGCAGCCACTTGTCCAGTAGACTGTTCAGCATTATGTGGAGATTCCGCCTGCACTCACACGGAAAGCCCTGAAACATGCGCACTAGATTGTGGCACATGCGGGGACGCTATTTGTTCTACTGAAGAAGATTGTTCAAGTTGTGAAACAGATTGTGGAACTTGTGAAACAGACCCACCAATAGACGATGAACCAGTAACCCCGCCAATAAATGGGGACACACCACCGGCACCTGAATGCACAACTGACTCTGAATGTGTTAGCAATAACTCTTGTACTACAGGACAGTGCATTAATGAAGAGTGCAGTTTTGCAGCAAAAGCAGATGGCACCTTTTGCGAATTTGGAAAAGAATGTGTAAATGCAGAGTGTACTGAAATCCCAATCTTCCCAGTAATCCCTGGCCCTGTTGATACAACCAACTATGTTGCTATTGTAGTTGTTGTAGTAATTGTTATTGGAGCAGCATACTTCTACTTTAAGGGCATGAAATAGCTGCCGTTACCTGCCCACTTTAAGCAAAAGTTATTTAAACTACAATATCCTTTTTCTAAAAGGAGATTTGAGAAGATGATTAGCTTTCACAAAAAGTTACTGTTTTTACTGTTCTTTTTAGTTGCCATAGCAAGTTTTACTTACGCTACAGAGTGCGGGAATAGCACTTGCGAGTCCGGGGAAAACGCATGTATATGTCCTGCAGACTGTGGTACCTGCGGAGGCTCAGTTCCAAACACAAAATGCAGAGAATATCAATGTGTTGAAGGCCTGCTTACTCAAATTTGCCAAGCAGTAACACTTGATAACTGT
>JASLNX010000175.1 GCA_030745815.1 archaeon | reverse complement strand
CACTGGCCGATAGAAAAAATGTTTGCGTACCGGTTACAAGCTTTAAGAAGAAAATGCTCTTAGCCAGTTCAATTAAAGGGCTCTCTGATTTGGAAGAAAAACCAAACGGCCTAATTGAACCGCGTGAAATAGATGCCTGCCCGCTTGAAAAAATTGATTTGATTATAGTTCCAGGGATTGTTTTTGACGAAGAAGGATTTAGGATTGGATATGGCGGCGGCTTTTACGACCGACTTTTAAAAAAGGCTCCTAGAAAAATTGTTACAGTGGGTCTGTGCTTTGAACAAAACATTGCAAAAAACGTTCCAAAACAAAGTCACGACGCAAAACTGGATTTTGTTATAACAGAAAAAAGAGTAATTGCTTGCAAGTAACTAAAACTTTCTAAGAACCTGGTCTGTTATTTCCCCAATACTTTTTGCCACGAAATCGGCCTTTGAAAAATCCTCTGCTTCAGTGAATTCGTTGGGTATTGCAATAACCTTGCAGCCGGCTGCCTTAGCGCTATTAACTCCTGTATCAGAGTCTTCAATTACTAAAACCTGGTCTGCACTTAGGCCAAACATTTCAACACCCTTAAGGTATGGTGCAGGATGGGGCTTTATGAACTCACAGTCCTGGGGACTTACAATGAATTCAAACTCTTTTTCCAGCCCAAAATTTTTAAGCCCTGCTTTAATACTGTAAAGATTGTTTGATGAAACAATTCCCAAAGGCAAATTCATTGCTTTAAACCGGCCAACCAATTCAGCGGCCCCTGGAATCATTTTAAGATCTTTTGAAAAAAGCTTTTCGTAAATTGGCTTTTGCGTTGCCATCATTTTCTCTGTTTTAACCTTCAGGCCCTTTAATTTGATAAAATACGCAGTTCCCTCTTTGCCCTTGCCCTTAGGAGAAACCCAGATGTCAATAAACTCCTGTTTTGTTGGAATTACCCCGTAAGGCTCAAAAATTATCTTTTTTATGTTAAAATTTAACTGCAAAGAATCAGCCAGAACTCCGTCAAAATCAAAAATAACTGCTTTCATAACCAGAATAAACGAGAAAGCATTAAAAGGAGTTTTGAATTTCAATAGTTTGGTGATTTTTTGAGAATTGCAGTATTAGGAATGGGCGGGAGAGAACACGCTCTTGTCTGGAAACTAATTCAGGGAAAAGACGTTGAAAAAGTCTACTGCATTCCAGGAAACGCTGGGACTGCTTCAATTGCCGAAAATGTTCCCCTAGAAGACAAATCTTTTGAAAGCATTGCAAGTTTTGCCAAGGAAAACAAAATTGACTTAACAGTTATTGGACCAGAAGCCCCGTTAACCAGGGGAATTGTTGACTTTTTCCAAGAAAAGGGCTTGAAAGTTTTTG
>JASLNX010000174.1 GCA_030745815.1 archaeon | reverse complement strand
ATACATAACATTTGGTTTGGTTTTGGTGAACGCGCTACCAAATTAAATAGTTTTCCGGGCAAATTATATCTGATTGCAATGGAAGTACAGCAAACCATGCAAAAAATCGTTTCCTCTTCCGGGAAAAGTGAGGAAGAAGTCAAAAAGCTAGTTGGAGCGAAAAAAGAAAAGTTTGCAGGCCTACTTACTGAAAGTGGCGCCGCACTAATGGTTGCAAAAGAACTTGGAGTAGAACTTGGGTTAGAGGAAAAACGGCTTGAAAGACTGCAGGTATCGCAACTTAAAGGCGGAATGAACAATGTTGAAGTACTTGCAAGAGCAAAGCATATTTTTTCTCCGAAAAATTTTGAGAAAAACGGGAAAAAAGGGATTTTGTGCAGTTTAATTGTTGGCGACTCCACAGGAGAAATTAGACTAACTGTTTGGGGTAAGGAAGTTGCAAGACTTCAAGAGCAAGCCGTTGAAAAGGGAACTGTTTTGCTTCTCAAAAATTGTTATGTGAACAGCTACAAAGAAATTCCGCAGTTAAATCTTTCATACAACGGAAATCTTTTGGTTAATCCAGAAATTGATGTTTCAGATCTCCCGCCAGCTGAAGAAAAATGCGTTGCCCTTGAAGCTCTTATGGAAAACGAAAGCGATGCAAGTGTTTTGGGCAGAATAATTAGGGTGTTTCCAGAAAAGAGTTTTGAAAAGGATGGGCGGCAAGGCAGGCTAATTAACTTTTTGATTGGGGATGGAACGGCGATTGTTAGAGCAACCGCTTGGAACGAAGCGGTTGACCGTGTGAAAAAGCTTTCAAGCGGAGAAGCAGTTAAAATTGAAGGGTGTTACACAAAATCTGGGCTTAGGGGGGCAGAACTACAACTTGGATTCAGAGCAAGAATCTTAAAAAATCCAACCGGTGGAGAAAAACTTCCAGGGATTGCAAAAATGCAGGGAATTGAAATGCAGGAGAAAAAAGTTTCTGGATTAGTTGAAGGCGATCTGTTTGTTGCAATTAATGCAGAAATTGCAAACGTTTTGCCTGGGCAGCTTCGCTTTAATGTCTGCCCGGAGTGCGGGAAAAAAGTTGAGGCAACTGAGGGCCGCTATTTATGCGAAGAATGCGGAGAAGTTCAACCTGATATTAGAGCGGTTGTTTCACTGAAGCTAAAGGACGAAACAGGTGAAATTAATTCAGTGTTGTTTGGAGAAACAGCAGAAAAGGCAATTGGAATGAACAAAGAAGAATTGAAAAAACGGCTTGAAGTTAATACTGCAGAACAGCTTATAGCAGAACTGCGCGATGCAATTGCCGGAAAGAACGTAAAAGTAAACGGGTTTGTGAAAATGAACGGCTTTAGTAACCAGCTTGAATTCAGTGCAAAAGAGTTCTCGTTTTTGGAATAGTGGAAATCCGCTCTCTAAAAAGGTTTTAAAAGGGTTGAACCAAACTATTATTGTTGCGCAGTAAAGGGACATGTTTTCCCAAAACGAGATCTCAAAAAACTGCAGCACAGGAGGAGTTAATATGGGAAAAGTGATAAAGAACATTACTGATTTGCCCGGAGTTGGGCCACAGGCAGCAGAAAAACTTGTTGCCGCAGGATACAAAACACTTGAA
>JASLNX010000173.1 GCA_030745815.1 archaeon | reverse complement strand
AGTTTGGAATCCCAAAGTTTCTTAACAACTTGGAGATTCCTGAAAAAGTTGGCCCAGCAGGAAATCCGATTGGATACCGTCACATGTGCAGATTTTTTACCGGCGCAATCTATCAGCAACCAGCTCTTCGTGAATATGACTGGTATTGGCGCTTTGATACTGACTCTTTTCTGCTTGGCAAAGTAGACTATGACGTATTCAAGTTCATGGCAAAAAATAATTTGCAGTATGGTTACAACCGAATAACACACGATCCGCCCAGTGTTGTTGCAGGGCTAGGGGACGCCACAAAAAAGTATATTGAAGACAACAACATTACTCCCAATTTTCTGAGTAAGTTTATGCAAGACGGGGAATGGGACAGGGCTATGTACTACACAAACTTTGAAATCTCAAAAATGAGCTTTTGGCGCTCAAAAGAGGTTGTGGCATTCTTTAACTATTTGGACCGTCTTGGAGGAATATACACACGCCGTTGGGGCGACGCACCAATTCATCTTCTAATAGTGTCAATTTTCTTGCCTGAAAACCAAACGCATTGTTTTAGGGACGTTCCCTACAGACACCATAAGTGTATAGTTGTGCCTGCCAAAACATAAAACAAAGCTTTAAATAGATTCTTTGCCCCAATCCTACTGATTACAATGCAAGGCGATTCACTTTGGCTGCAATAATTCTTTTTCTGATTTAGCTAGCCTTGCGACCGAACAAATTTTTAATCCTTCTAAACCTAGCTTTAGCTGTAAATGGGCCTGGCCCAGGGCGTAGGCCCAAGCAACCAAAATTTTGGGGATGTAGCATAATCTGGTAGTGCGGCTGGCTCCAGACCAGTTGATTCGGGTTCAAATCCCGCCATCCCCATTCCCGCTTCGAAGCACTCACTTCGTTCGCTTTCGAAGCAGGAGACCAATAAAAGTGATTAAATGATTTCGGCAAAGGAATTGGAAAAATTCAAGCAGGGAACAGTTGTTCCAATAGTAAAGGAAATAAGTAGTGACCAGTCTGCAATAGACTTTTTTGCAAAGCTTTCTCACTACGGGCGAAAAGAAAATTCAATTCTCTTAGAAAGCGCGGACTTAGTAAAGCAGTACGGTGAAAAAAGTATTGGCTCAGCAGATCCTTGTCTCAAAGTTCAGGGAATTGGCGAGAAATTTGAAATTTCTGCACTAAACCAGCTTGGAGAAGAATTTATTGAATTTATTGGTCCCTCAATTGACTTTGTAAAAGATATTGAACTTAACAAGCGCAGCATTAAGGGTTCCCTAAAACCTGTTCGCGCAACTGTTAGCGAGGGAGAAAGGCTTCTTCAAAAAACCCACGCAGACATTCTTCGAGCTATTGCCTTTGCTTTCAAGCCCACATCCAAACCGTTTACCCCGTACTGTGGTCTCTTTGGAGCAATTTCTTATGATTTCATTGACCAGTTTGAACAGCTTCCAAAAAACTCTAAGGATCAATTACACGATCCAGATTACGAGCTTCTTTTCCTTGATAATCTTTTCCTAATGGACCATCAGGCCCAAAAATTTTCCTTTGTTGCAAACGCCCTACTAATGAACAACAACCACTCACTAATTCACGAACAGTGTTTGAAAAAAGTTGAGGCCTTTGAAAAGGCCCTCGCCGAACCTGTAACAAATCCCAAAAGAGTTTCTGCACCTGTAAATGTTTCGGTTGACGTTTCAGCCAAAGACTATGAATTAATTGTTGAAAAGATGAAGCAGCACATTGTTGCAGGGGACGTTTTTCAAATTGTTCCCTCTAGAACTTTTTCCTGCCCAATTAAAGCCGAGCCATTTGATATTTACCGCGAGCTTCGCGCACTAAATCCGTCTCCTTACATGTTTTACTTTAAAAACCAAGCAGGAGTTCTTCTTGGAAGCAGCCCTGAGACATTCTTAAAAGTTGAAGGGGAAAAAGAGAAGGCTGTGGAAATTCGTCCGATTGCAGGAACAAGAAAACGAGGCATGGTGAACGGAAAGCTTGACAACGACCTTGACTCACGTCTTGAAAACGAGCTTAGAATGGATGAGAAAGAACTTGCAGAGCACACAATGCTTGTTGACCTTGCCAGAAACGATGTTGCCAAGGTTTCTGTTCCAGGAACAAGGCATGTTAACAAACCGCATATGGTTGAAAAGTACAGCCATGTAATGCATCTTGTAAGCAATGTTTCGGGTACACTAAAACCAGATCTTGATGCATTGCACGCTTACCTTGCTTCAATGAACATGGGGACCCTTACTGGTGCGCCAAAAATTAAGGCCATGGAACTTCTTAGAAAGTATGAAAAGCAAAAGCGTGGCTTTTACGGCGGATCAGTTGGATACCTAACTCCAAGCGGAGACTTTGACTCATGCATTGTAATTAGAAGCATGCGAATTGAGAAAAACAAAGCACACATTCGTGCCGGCGCAGGGATTGTTTTTGATTCGGTTCCGGAAAGCGAGGCAAAAGAAACTGCGACAAAGGCAGAGGCCTGTCTTTCTGCAATAAGAAAAGCACAGGGGGCCAAAGAATGAACGTTTTATTTATTGACAATTTTGATTCCTTTACCTACAATCTGGTGGACGAGTTTGCAAAGCGCGGTTGTCAAGTTCGCGTTTATAGAAACAACACGCCATTGGAAAAAATTAACCAGGTGGTAAAAGATTCTATGCCGCGCTTGATTGTAATTTCACCTGGTCCAAGTTCTCCAAGCGAAGCAGGCAACAGTATTCAATTAATTAAAGAATATGCAGGAGTTCTTCCAATTTTTGGAGTTTGTTTGGGGCATCAGTGCATTGTTGAGGCATTTGGAGGGGAAGTTGGCAAAGCTCCTGAAATAGTACACGGAAAGCCTTCTTCAATAGAGCACGACGGCAAATCAATTTTTAGGGGCCTTGAGAATCCATTTCAGGCAGGCCGCTATCACAGCCTTACAGGTTTAAATATTCCTTCGTGCCTTGAAGTTAGTGCTAACTCTGAAAGGGTTGTAATGGGGGTAAGACACAAGAAGTACTTTATTGAAGGGGTCCAGTTTCACCCTGAAAGCATTTTAACACGAGAGGGCGGAAAAATAATTGAAAATCTTATAGCAATGTGTGGTGATTAATTTGAGTAACAAAAAACTTGTATTGTTTGACATTGACGGTACATTAACTGACAGTAAGTTTGGGCACATAAAGCAGTTTAACGACGCCTTTTTGGAAGTTTTAGGCAAAGAGGTTAGTGTAAGAGACTTTAATATAAGCGGAGCAACTGACAGGGCCATAATTGAAATGGTTCTAAACAGCTTTGGCCTCAGTGCAGACGAAATAAAAGAGCACACGCCAAAGATTTTTGACACAATTATAAAACTCTTTTTGCAAACAGAAACCCCGCCAGGTTTTAAGCCCTTGCCTGGAACAAAAAAGTTACTTGAGGCCTTAAGCAAAAAAGACTGCAGACTTGGAATTATTACAGGTAACCCAAAAGAAATCGCATTTGAAAAAATGAGGCGAGCAGGCCTCTCTGAATTCTTCTCAATGGGTGGTTTTGGAAGAACAGTTCTAAAAAGAAGCAGCCTTATTGAAATGGTTCTTCAAGAGGTAGAGGAAAAGTTCAACGAAAAATATTCCGGAAAGCAAATTGTAATTATTGGAGACACTGCAAGAGACATTGAGTCTGCAGAGCCATTTGGTGCTAAAACAATTGGAGTTCTAACCGGTCGAAAACATGCGGTTGAAGTAAAAGCCAGTAATGCTGATTACATTTTTGAAGACTTAAGCGACACAGAAAAGGTTTTGGAGGCGATTTTTAGTGATTGAAGAAGCAATTGCAATCGCTGCGTCCGGAAAAGATCTTTCAAGGGAGCAAGCCAAACAGGCCTTTGATGAAATAATGTCAGGAGCGGTTGAAAAAGAGCAGATTAAGAAGCTCCTTGTTTTGCTTCGCGACAAAGGGGAAAGTGTTGAAGAGATTTCAGGTGCAGCTGAGTCAATGAGAGCAGTTGTTGCAACAGTAAAACCAAATGTTGACAAGCTAATGCTTGATGTTGTTGGAACTGGTGGAGACAACAAGGGAACAATTAATGTTAGCACCTGTTCAGCGATTGTTGCAGCCGGCGCAGGCTGCATTGTTGCAAAGCACGGTAACCGTTCGGTTTCAAGCAAGTGCGGTTCAGCTGACGTTCTTGAAACTCTTGGCGTAAAAATTGACACTTCTGCTGAGAAAAACACTGAACTTATTGAAAAAATCGGAATTGCATTTCTTTTTGCGCCAGTGCATCATCCTGCAATGAAGTTTGCAATGCCTGCTCGAAAGGAAATTGGAACGCGAACAATTTTTAACATTCTTGGCCCAATAACCAACCCTGCGTTTGCAAAAACTTACCTTCTTGGAGTTTTTGATTTAGAGCTTGCAAAAAAGCTTGCCAATGTTTTGGCTTCACTTAAAACAGAGCACGCTCTTGTTGTTCACGGAGTTGACGGCTTTGATGAAATTTCCACAAGCAATGCCACAACTGTTTTTGAAGTAAGGAACGGGGTAGTTGAAAAATCTGAAATTTCACCGGAACAATTTGGTTTTGAAAGAGCTGCTGAAGAAGAGGTTAAGGCGGACACTGCAAAAGAGAACGCTTTAATTCTTCGCGCAATTCTTTCAGGAGAAGAAAAGGGCGCAAAGCGAAATATTGTTCTCTTAAACGCCGGCGCAGCAATCTATGCAAACAATCAGGCTGAGAGCATTGCCCAAGGAATTGAGAAAGCAAAGCAAAGCATTGATTCAGGCGCAGCGCTTAAAAAGTTGGAATTATTAGTGGAGGAGAGTAACAAATGAAGGGAATTCTTCGAGATATTGTTGAGGCAAAAAAGCTAGAGATTGCCAAGAGAAAAAAAGAGGTTTCCCAGTCGGAACTGGAGTCTTTAATTAGTCCAGCAGAGCGCGATTTTAAAGCAGCTCTTGAATCCAAAAAGCACCAGATTAATTTGATTGCGGAAATTAAACGAGCTTCCCCTTCAGCAGGCCTTCTTCGCCAAGACTTTGACGTTAAAAAGATTGCATCGCTTTACGATTTGCACGCGCAGGCAATTTCGGTTATTACTGATGAAAAGTTTTTCCAAGGGAGTAACGATTTTATTAAGGACGTAAAAGAGGTTTCTTCGCTTCCAATTCTTCGAAAGGATTTTATTTTAGACGAATACCAGCTTTTTGAAAGCCTTTCTATTGGAGCTGACGCGGTTTTGCTGATTGCGGCAATTCTTCCAAAAGATAAGCTTCAGCGCCTTATTGGACTTGCTAAAGAAATTGGACTGCACTCTCTTATTGAACTGCATTCAAGCGAAGACTTTGAGCGCGCGTTTTCACACGAAGCCGAAATTTTTGGAGTAAACAATCGCGATTTGGAAACAATGAAAATTAATCTTTCAACATTTGATAGGGTAAAGCAGCTTATTCCAAGTGACAAAATTGTTGTTGCCGAATCAGGTTACACTTCTGCCGACGGGATTGCCAAGTTAAAAGGCAGCGCAGACGCTGTTTTAATCGGCTCGGCATTGATGAAAGCAGACAATATTGAAGACAAGTTGGTTGAACTGGGGTTTTGAAATGGCTGAAGTAAAAGTAAAAATTTGCGGAATAACAAACGAAAAGGACGCGTTAGCTGCAATAGATTTTGGAGCAGACTTTCTTGGCTTTAACTTTTTTGAAAAAAGCCAGAGAAAGGTTTCTCCACAGCAGGCTAAAGAAATTGTTGACGCACTCTACAAGCGCGTGAAAACGGTTGGAGTTTTTGTAAACGAGAGTCCTGATCAAATTAAAACGATTGCAAAATATTGCAACTTTGATTTAGTGCAGTTGCATGGTGACGAAATGCCAGGCATTTGCGAAAAGTTTCATTTGCCTGTTATTAAGGCTTTTCGAGTTGAGGACGAAGGCACTTTTAAACAGGTTGAGTTCTTCAACTGCGAGTTTGTTCTTCTTGATGCGTTCTCTCCAGGCGAATTTGGGGGAACCGGAAAGCAAATAAAGGAAGAGTTTGTTCCTGCTATTAAGGAGCTTGCAATGCGTAAAAAGATTTTCTTAAGCGGCGGCCTTTCGCCTGAAAACGTTGCCAACGCAGTTCATGAAATAAAACCTTACGCAGTTGATGTTGCTTCAGGTGTTGAAATAAAACCAGGCCTTAAAAGTCATGAGAAGATGAAGGAATTTATTGCGGAGGCGAAGCGATGACTAAGGGAAGATTTGGAGAATTTGGAGGCCAGTATATTCCCGAAACTTTAATGCCTGCTGTTGAAGAATTGGAGAAAGCGTTCTACAACGCCAAAAACAGCAAAAAATTTCTTGCCGAGTTCCACGGCCTCTTAAAAGATTACGTTGGCCGTCCGACTCCGCTTACGTTTGCATCCAGGCTTAGCAAAAAGCTTGGCTGTAAGATTTACTTAAAGCGAGAAGATTTAGCACACACAGGAGCGCACAAGATAAACAATGCAATTGGCCAGGCTATTTTGGCAAAGCATATGGGAAAGAAGAGAATTATTGCCGAAACAGGAGCCGGGCAGCACGGAACTGCAACAGCAATTGCCGCTGCAAAACTTGGTCTTGAATGTGATATTTATATGGGTGAGGTTGATATTGAAAGGCAAAAGCCAAATGTTCTTAGAATGAAACTTGCAGGGGCACGAGTTATTCCTGTTTCAAGCGGAAGCCGTACCCTAAAGGATGCAATAAATGAGTGTCTTAGAGACTGGACAGCTTCCTGCGAAACAACGCACTATCTTCTGGGGTCAGTTTTAGGGCCGCATCCTTATCCTGAAATGGTTGCCTTTTTCCAAAGTGTTATTGGTGAAGAGGCTGAAAAGCAAATCCTTGTTGCAGAAGGCAGGCTTCCAAAGGCAATTATTGCGTGCGTTGGCGGGGGATCTAATGCAATTGGAATTTTCAAAAAGTTTGTTCAAGAGCACAAGGTTGAATTAATTGGCGTTGAAGCAGGGGGAATGGGGCTTGATTCTGGAAAGCACGCCGCTCGCTTTGCCGACAAAAAACTTGGCAGGCCAGGTGTTTTACACGGAACATTTACTCATGTTTTGCAGGACAAGTTTGGGCAAATTTACAACACCCACAGCGTTAGTGCTGGTCTTGACTACAGTGCAGTTGGGCCTGAACACAGTATGCTTCGTAAGTTAAAGCGCGCAAAGTACACTTTTGCAACTGACAAAGAAGCATTGGCTGCTTTCAAGTTTCTTTCAGAGACTGAAGGCATTATTCCTGCGTTGGAAAGCAGTCACGCAGTTGCCTACGCTTTAAAGTATGCAAAAACTTGCGACTCCAAAGACATTGTAATAATTAATATTTCAGGAAGAGGCGATAAAGATTTGGATATTGTGGTAAAAGAAATGGGTGGTTCCCTTGAGTAGGTTTGCTGACCGGTTTAAGGAACTTGAAGAGAAGGGCGAGGCTGCGTTCATTCCATTTGTTGTTTTGGGTGACCCAGACTTTGAAACTTCGTTTGAAATAATTAAAACGCTTATCAAGAATGGAGCAGACGCTCTTGAGTTAGGTTTTGCCTTTTCTGATCCAATTGCTGATGGAAAAACTGTTCAAGAGGCCGACCAGCGAGCGCTTGCTGCTGGAATGGATACTGATAAAGCCCTTTCTTTGATTAAAAAAATTCGGGCTTTTAACAAAGAGATTCCAATAAGCCTTCTAGTCTACTACAACCTCATTTTGCAGCGGGGGATTGAAAAATTTTATTCCAATGCCAAGTCTGCCGGAGTTGACGCAGTTCTTGCAGCTGATTGTCCTGTGGAAGAGGCTCAGCCTCTCTTAAAGGCGGCTAAGAAATCTGAAATTGACCAGGTTTTTATTGTAGCACCAACTACTACTGAATCTCGGTTGAAAAAAATTCTTGAAACAGCAAACGGTTATATTTATCTTGTCAGTACATTAGGGGTCACTGGTGAAAGAACCTCTTTGCAAAACCGTACAATTGAATTAATTAAAAGAGTTAAGCCGCATTCAAAGCTGCCTATTTGCGTTGGCTTTGGGATAAGTACGCCTGAACATATTAAGGGTATTATTTTGGCCGGTGCAGACGGGGCAATTGTGGGGAGTGCAATAATTAATTTAATTAAAAAGAATGCAGGAAACACAAAAGCAATTCTTAAATCTGTTTCAAGTTTTTGCGTAGAACTGAAGAAAGCAACAAGACCCTAGTTAAATTTAAATATTTTAAAAGGCAACTAATTAGCTGTTTTAAGATGGATAAATATGTAACTATTCTTGCCGTTGCGGCTATTACAATTTCTCTACTTGTTTTTGCTGTTTTTTATCTTACTGACAAAAGGCCTGCTGAAGTTCTTCCAACTATTCCTGGATTGGGTTGGCTTGAGCAAGTGTTTGGCCCGCCCTCAAACCAACTGCCTGAAGATCCTTTTATTGGAGACGATTCTGGAAATGGTTCCGGTTCCGGCGGAGGATCTGGAGGTGATGGTTCCGGAGATGGTCCAAGCAGTTCTGGCGCAGATACTGATTTAGGTGACGATCCAGGAGACGGTGGTGATGGCGGAGATGGCGATGATGGTGATGATGGTGACGATGGAGGGGACGACCCAGGTAACGGAGACGACCCGCCAATTGATTGGGGGGCTGGTTTTGAATTCCCAGCTGGAGCGGTTTTTCCTCAAGAATATTTAGGAGACTGGGAAGTTTACTCACTTTTTGGCGAAGGGGAGACAAGATATTTTTTCTTGTCATTTTACCCGGGTGGAGAATTTGCCTTTGATAAGGTAAGTATGTTAGAAAGTGAGATTGGAGAGGGTTCTCAAATAACTGAAACAGAGTTTAATATGGGTTCTGAGGAAGCACAAAATATTAACATTCCTGATTACTGGTGGATAATAAACTATGCAAACGGGTCTGGAACACTTTACATATACTATGACCAGACTCTAACCGAAAACTATGCTAGTGTAGTTTCCACTGAAACCCTTTCTCTTAACGGGATTGAATTCATTAAAATAGAGTCTTAAATTCTAGTTTACAGCCTTTGCAAAGATTAAAAAATAATTACCACCCAATTTATTCAGAGGGCCCTTGGTCTAGTGGCTATGACGCTGCCTTCGCAAGGCAGAGATCGCGGGTTCAACTCCCGCAGGGTCCAATAAATTCCCACCTTATCAATCTTGCTATGAAAGTAAGATTGCTAATTCTCTGTATTTTTTTAGGTTTTAGCTCAAGGCAAACCTTTTTATATGGGAAAACATTTGTTATATCTATTCACATTTAGCTAAAGAAATAAATATGAAACAAGGAAAGGGAGGTGAAATGCATGGTTGGACCAATTACTAACATCGCGCAAGTTGACATGTGGCTAATACCATGGGTTGACGCAATTGTTTTAGCGGTAATAGCTGCAGTAACATTAGCTGTCGCATTTGTTATCGGTAAAGCTGTTGCAAACGCAGTGGACACAGTAATTAAGAAGGCTCTTGAAAAGGCTAAAGTTGAGAAGTGGATTGACGAGCAGAATCTTAGCTCGGCATTGCTTGGTTTTAGGCTAACTCAAATAATTTCTATTTGGGTAAGGGTTTTCATAATCACAGCGGCCATTGGAACCGGATTCGCGTTGATTCAGTCCGATTTGTTAATAGTTGATTTAATTAACAACTTCCTTGACTATCTCGGAACACTGGCTTCTTCGTTAATCCTAATTGGAGCTGCGTTGTTAATCGCGAAGTACATCAGTAATCAGGTTAAAGAAGGAGATATGTTATTCAGCACACAGATTGCTGGCGGGATTTATCTTGCAATAGCATACTTTGTGGCAGTAGCTACATTACCTGCTTTGCTACCTGGACCTGGTGCGCAAATTGCAACCCTTTTGACATACTTGTTGATGGCGTTGGTTGTGGGCATTGGATTGGCAATAGGCCTAGCTTTCGGGCTTGGACTAAAAGAAGTTATTTCCAAGAGCGCACTCAAGAACCAGTCTGCGATCGAGAAGTACGTTGTAAAACTTGGAAGGAAGTAATTTCCCTCCATTCTTTTTTCTTTTTTTTCAATAGTTCAGCCGAAAGGCTGTCTACTCTTTCTTTTTTGAAAGTTCCTTTACTGCCTTTACAAATAGCCCGCTGCTAAGCGAGTAATATGGTTCTGACTTTAAGAGCGTTGAATTTATTGGCTTCCCGTTCAAGAAAACTTCGTGCACTGAACCATGCTTGTTTATGAACGAAGCAATTTTTCTAAGTTCTTGCCTTGACTCCTTCTTTAGCCCAAGGTTGTTCATTGCAATTACATTAAGACTTCCAAGCCACAGCCAACTGCTTCCATTGTGATAATTGTATGCGTCAAGTGGGAAAAGCCCTGGTGGGATTCTCCAAAATGGATAAACAGGATAATTCAATTGCAGCGGAACTTTATTTAGCTGGTGTTGCTTTATTTTGTTTTCAATCATTATGCCCTGCTCTTTATCTGATAATCCAAACAGCACAGCCAAAACATTTCCATCGGTTGAAAAATTATCGTGCTTCATGTAATCAATCCAGTCAAAGTAATAATTGCCCTGCCAAAAAGTATAATTTAGCATTTCTTTAACCCTTGCCGCCAGCTTTTCGTGCTCTTCAGCTAAACCCTTTCTCCCCAGCGTTTTGCACAATTGCCCAAAATCTTTTAGTGCCTTATAGTAAAGGCAGTTTGAGTAAAGCACCTTTCCGCTCTTTAGAACAGTTTCTTGCCAGGAACAGAAAAAGTTTTCTTCCAAAAGAAGATCCCTGTCCCTGTCATGTTTTTTTAGCCAGTTTAAGGCCAGTTCGGCCTTTTCAAAATGCTTTTCTCCAAACTCTTTGTCCTTGGCCTTTTCAACGTAATCATTTAACGCTATTACCAGCAAAGCGTTCCCATCGAGTGGTTCAGAAATAAGGTGATGAAAGTGTGGTTTTCCCTTTGCAGTTATTCGGTGAGGAAGCAGGCCGTCTTTTCGCTGCTTTTCTAAAAATAGTTCTATGGATTTCCAGGAGGCGCCAAATTCACCAACCTGATTTGCCCCTAGCGACGCAAAAAAAGAGTTTCTTGCCTTGTAGAAAGAAAGCCTTTTTCTTCCCGCTAAAATCCCTTTTCCCCCAAAACATTTTCGCAAATCATTCAATGCAATGTCAAAAGCATTGCTTACTTCAGGATGCATTACTATTTATTTGTTTTTAAACAAATAAAACACTATGCTTCACATTTCTCCGTCTCTTCTAGCAGCGGATTTTTCTAATCTGCAGTCTGAACTGAAAAAAATTCCAAACGCCGACTCTATTCACCTTGACGTAATGGACGGCAAATTTGTTCCAAACATTTCTTTTGGCTTCCCA
>JASLNX010000172.1 GCA_030745815.1 archaeon | reverse complement strand
AATCCATTGCCATTATTTGTCCTTTTTCGTTCATTGCAATCAACTATTTGTTATGGTTATTACTTCTCCACATGTTATTTGGGGTGTGGGCAAAATGAGCCCGCTTGTGTCTCCGTAGTCGGGGATATCAACTGAAACGTCGGTCTCATCAAGAGTATAGCTTATTGTATTTGTTACAAAGTCAATTAAGCATTCTTCAAGAACTTGTGCGCCTGGAACCAGCAATTTTTTTGTTTTGAAATTTATTGTTAAATTATCTGCGTCACTTAAGGTCTTGGCAGTTGAGACAACACCGTATATCTGCAGGGCCATTAATTTTTCCTGGTTTTTTACTGCTGAATACTTTTGCAATACATCCATTTCCTGGTTTACAACCTGAATACTGCCAATGAAAATAAGTGCCACTATTATGGCTAGAATTAAATCAAAGCTTACCTGCCCTTTTTGCATAGCGCTACTATTAAGCGTTTATTACTATTTAAAATTAGTGTTAATCTTAGAGTAGGCTTTCACCAGTCATTTCTTTTGGCTTTTTCACACCCATTATTTTGAGAATGGTTGGCGAAACATCCTTTTGTCCGCCGTTGTGCAGTTTCGCCTTTTGCAATTCTTCCTCATTGGATATTAGTATAAAGTTTACGGGATTTTTTGAGTGAGCTGGCTTTACTTTTCCATCTGGATATAGCTTGTCTTCAGCACTCCCGTGATCTGCAGTAACTATTACTGTATAATCGTTTGCAAGTCCTGCTTCAACCACTTTTTCTGTGCACTCGTCAACCACTTCAACACATTTTATTATGGCTTCTTTTATTGCGCTATGTCCTACAAGATCACAGTTTGCGAAGTTTATCAGAACAAAGTCAAATTTCTTGCTTTCAATTTCCGTTGCTCCCTTTTCTGCGATTTCGTATGCCGACATCTCAGGTTTTTGATCATAAGACGGCACTTTGGGGGATGGGACCAAAATTCTTTCCTCTCCCTTGTATGGCTTTTCAATTTGTGAGTTAAAGAAGTATGTTACGTGCCCGTACTTTTCAGTTTCTGCCAGCTTCAGTTGCTTTAGACCTTGTTTGCTTAAAACTTCGCTAAGCGAATTTTTCACTTTTTCTTCTTCAAACACTGCTGGGCACTTAAATGTATTATTATAATTGGCCATGGTGGTGAACAAAACTTTTGGGCGATTTTCTCTTTTGAATTTTGAAAATTCTTCTGAAATAAATGCTTCTGTGAGTTGCCGTGGCCGATCAGTTCTAAAATTGAAGAAAATAATGCTGTCTTTGTCTTTTACTGTTTTAAACTGCCCTATTGCAGTTGGTTGAATGTAGTAATCTGTTTTGTCACCTCGCTTGTAAGCTTGTTCAATTGCTTCAGCTGCGTCTTTTGCCTTGAATCCTTTTCCAAGTGTTAGCAGGTCATAGGCCTTTTTTGTTCTGTCCCAGTTTGTGTCACGGTCCATGGAATAATATCTGCCTGCAATTGATGCAATCTTCCCAATTCCCAGTTCCATTGCCTTATCTTCAATTATTTTGACGTACTCTGCAGCACTTTTTTCAGGAACGTCTCGTCCATCGGCAATAAAGTGAATGGCAACTTTTTCTACTGCGTTTTCTTTTGCCATTTCAAGTAGTGCAATCAAGTGATTCAGGTGAGAGTGGACTCCTTCGTCGCTGCACATTCCAAGCAAATGCAGCACACTGCCATTTTCTTTTGCGTGCTTTATTGCGTTTAACAAAACCTTGTTTTTAAAGAATTCGCCATTTTCAATTTCTTTGTTTATTTTTTCATACATTTGCCAGACGATTCTGCCGGCGCCCATGTGCAAGTGCCCTACCTCACTGTTTCCCTGGCTTCCCGTTGGTAAACCAACAGCATTTCCTGCTGCCAAATTTTCGCAGTGCGGGTATTTTTTTAGGTATGAATCAAAGTATGGGGTTTTTGCCATTGCTATATAATTGCCGTCTCCCTCGGGGGCAATTCCCCAGCCATCTTGCACAATTAGCACAACTTTTCTCATTCAATCACTTCTAATTCAAGCTCTTCTCCGTTTCTTGCAAAAGCCCTTGCGCTTTCTAAAGAGAAAGGGTGCGCAATTATTAAATGGGTTTTCCCGGTTCTTTTGAAAACCCTCAGGTCAGCCCCGCTTGGTTGCGCACTTTTTCCAGGGTGTGAATGTACTGATCCAACAATGCTGTCGTCAACTGGGGCCAAATCAATTCTAATTGATGAGAAGTTTTTTCCAAATGTTGCGGGCAGAATAATCAAATCATCTATTACTCCGTATCGCTTGCTTCCAATAAGTGCAATAAACTCATCAGGGTAGGTACTCCGAGCAGCCTCACAAATGCTTTCAAGGGTTTGTTTTTTGATTTTAATCATTTTAATCAAATTCTGTTTGATAAACTATTACCCAGCCCTCGTAATCTTGCACAATTTTTCCACATTCTTCTTTTTTAATTGATTCAAGCAGCTTTGAATTGAACTCTTGAAAGAGATGCGGACTAATTTTCCCAGGTAACCAAAAGAGTACGTGTGTAATATTTTCTTCGTGTAAAAAATCACATGGTTCGCCTTCCGGCTCATTGAATGCGTGCGTGTCAACAATAGTAATTTTTTCAAATCCGTAGATTATTGGGTTATCTGCATTTGCGTAGTATGCTTTAACGTCTGCAGTGTTTGGAATAACTTCCTTAAGTTGATTGTAGTAATAGGGGGTAAGGGGTTTTCCGTGGTTTGCTGGGAGAAGTCTACTTCCTCTGCTAATTAATCCTAGATATCCTATTTGCCCAATTATTATTCCAAAAATCAGAATCATTGAAATTAATTTAATTATTTTTTCTCTTTTGAAAAGATGTTTTGCTTCTTTAGCTGCCACTATACATCCTAGTACTAAAACCGGCCAGATGAATCGTGAAAAACCAATAAAATCATAGAACCATATATTTAGTGGGGCAAAAATACAATAAAAAACAAAGTAAAAGGCTGCAAGTTTTAAGATTAAGTCTTTTCCAATGCCCTTTTTTCTTATAACTGCTAACAAAATTAATATTGGGATTAGGTAGGGAATGTATGCGAATAAAAACGCAGCAAAGGACTGGGTAAGAATATGGAAGTTAGAAAAGTATGTTGTAGCGTTTAGGCCAGCGTTCAAACTCACCAGGCCCCATCGTTCGCCCATGTGCGGTAACCATAATATTACCCGTAAAAAATATATGCTTGAGACCATTGCAAAGCCTACAATGGAAACAATTCCCGCCCTCCACTTCTTGTGCAAAAATAAGAATGCAATATTCCCTGCAAAAAAGAACGCGCCCAGCGGCTTTACTAGAAGCATTAATCCAAAAGAAACACCGTTCATGAAAGAAAACTTATCTTCTTGCTTTTCAAATACCTTCAACAAGAAGAATGTTCCCACCAAAAACATTAGTGTAGACAAGGTATCTGTTAGAACAGGGGTCCCAAAAATAATTACAATTAGGGATACAATAAAAAATAAGGGGGCTAAAAATGTTCGTTGATTTTCCCCGCTTAGGAAGTATAACATTAAGCCAACCAATAAAAGTATTAGGAACATGACATAGTTTTGCAGTTCTAATCCTGTTAGTATGTTAAATGAAGCAACTGCAGCGTGCATTGCGTATGGGTAAGCCATAATCCCGGTTTGGTATCCATTAATTGGATTTTCAAACACCGGTAATTGCCCGTTTTCCAAAAATTCATTTATTGCAGGCAAATGGTAACTTATGGTGCCATATGCGCCTGTTGGTTTGAAGCATATTAGAAAAGTCAGAAAGAGTGTGATCGAAAAAATTACCAAGAGAAGTTTTTCAATTCTTTCTATTTGATTTATTTTAATTGTTATAAACGGACGTGAAAAAAAGAAGAGAACTGCCAAGGCAATTGTATAGGCCCACAGGAAAGACAAGGTTAATGGAAAAGCCAGAGAAGAATAAAAAAGAACAGTTGCATTTATTCCGAGTGAAAGGGATAAAGCTAAAACGATTGCAAAAGCACCACTAAGGCCTATTTTTTTTACTAAATAATAGCCTGGTTGAACAAGCAAAATGGCAACAGCAATTAATCCAATCAAAAAACGTCACTCCAATGTATCTAGATTAATATGTTTAAATAATAAAAAATAGTGGGTGTTATCAAAAAGGCCATGCAATGACTTCTTTTTACTTCAAATGAGATTGCACTGAATCCAATTATTGTTGCTATGGCAAACGCAACCATGCCAACCGAATTTGAGAGAAACGCCACTATCGCAACCAGCATTGCTAGGACACCAAGATTTAGTTTGCTGTAATCAAATTTTCCAATAATTTTCAGTGCCTGTTTTGAAAGAGCAATTGTTGCAATCGCCCCGAACGCGATTGCAATAACACACACTGCTGCTAGTACCCACATATGTTCTGCTTGTAGTTCGATCAATTGCTTTATCGCAGCAGCCGTACCTGTTCTTGTTTTTCCTACTGCATAAAGTGCAACCAGTGAAAAAAGCATATTGCTTGTGTTAATCCCACCAAGCAAAACAAGATAGTCACTTGATTTAATTTTTCCAACAACTGTTCTCATAGCAAGTGCAGCTTGATTTGCACCTATTCCTGGAAACATTGAAACAAAGGATGCGGCAAGTACGCTCAAAGCAGCGTTTTCAAAAACCATTTTTCCACCAAATTCTTCACCGCCTGTACTTTGTTTTATGGGCACTGGTTTGTCTTTTAGACTGTGAAGCAGTGGCGCCATTCCAAAGAATCCAAGAATAAGGGCCATTAGTGGATTTTTAATAGCGAACGTAGGTGAAAGAACAATGATTCCAAGAAGAGATGACGCAATGATTATCCCAATAGAAAAAACTTTCTTCTCAACGTCTTTTTCATCCAAAACCATTAGGGTGAGAATGGTTGCAAGTACAAATGGAACCCCCGCTCCAATGAATGAAATGTTTTCCTGCAGGAACTTTAAAAATATAGGAGAAACAACTAACGCCATAACTCCTCCAACAACTCCACCCAACACTGTAAGAGTTACCGCATAATGCCCTGCCCCTTTTAGAAAGAACCGGTGTCCTGGGAGAACCGACATAAGATTGTCTCCACTTGGAACCGCGAGCAGTATACTTGGGATGAAGTCAACAAAGCTGTGTACAATACTCATGCTCACAATCAATGCAACAAGTTCAAACCTCCCTGCTCTAAAAAGTTCTAGCGCAATTATAGCAATAGTGTTTACATGAATTCCTGGAACCAGCCCGGTAATTGTTCCAAGTGCGCATCCTGCCAAAACAAATAGGATAAGTGTTTCTACCATCTTTTGATTTCCTCTGCGATTATTTCAAGTTCGTTTTTGTAAAGCTGTACTTTTCCAACAACAGCAACAAACGATCCTGGTTTTGCAATTTGCCGTTCTTCTGGTGATGGCCCAAATTTTATTGCCTTTATTTTGGATCCGTCATCAAGTGTTAGCAGAATGTAATTGTCCTTTTCAAGTGCCCACTCAATTTTTGCTCCAACTTTAATCCTTTCACCAACGTTGGATTTTCCCAAGGTCCCAATCTCTAGTTCATTTGGTTCAATTGCCTGATTGAATAAAAAAAGAAGCCCGGTTCCAACAATTGCCAAGATAAGTGAAGCTATTGCAATGTGCTTTTCGGTCAGCATACTCGTTGCTTGCCTGAAAGCTTTTAAAAATCGTGCAAAGAATTCGTCAAAGAACGTTAACAGACTCCGCCGTTTAATTCAATTGTGGCAGAGGCGTAGTCGGTGTTGTTGACGATGTTGGCAGCTAGCCCAGTGTAATTAAGATCATTGCCACAATCCCAAAGCAGATCAGCAACGTCAATCCTAATTGTTATACTTGTTCCATCAACACTTTCTTCAAAATCCAAATTTTCAATAACTAGTGCATCATCTGATTTTCCAATTTGAGACAGTGTGTGAATTTTTGCCATTTGTAGAGAAAGAGTGCTGTCCCTAATATCTAGATAGTGTCCACTTACCCATATCACGCCTGCAAAAACTATTGCTGTTAGAAGCAGTATTTCAAAACTGGATTGCCCGCTTTCACTAAGTCGCATAACTAACACTTATTCCGACGGCGTCTTTTTCAACGACAAACTTTTCAAAGATATTGCCACCAACTGCTTCAAGTATTTCTACACCACCAAAATCGCAGTCTGGATCTGTTAGTATGCTAATACTTTCTGTGCAAATTACGTCCCCGGTATCTACGCACCCTGAAGGAGTTCCCAGGTTGCTACTTAAGGTCGCGCTAAAATCTATGGCGTCGGCATTG
>JASLNX010000171.1 GCA_030745815.1 archaeon | reverse complement strand
TATCAATAATGGTTCTAATTGGCATTCTTCATTCACTCCCATTATTAAAATCCGCAAATGTTGGGTTACACACCCTTTTGTTTCGATTAATTGAATCAATGGCTTCAACATCTTCATTTGAAAGTTCCCAGTCAAAAATCTGCATGTTTTCCTCCAAGTGAGACTCAGAACTTGCTTTTGGAATAACCACAAGGCCCTTTTGCACAAGCCACCTCAAGCAAACCTGCGCGGCCGTTCTTTCGTTTCTTTCAGCAATTTCTTTAATTGCGCGATGCCTAAGATCCCCTTGTCTGCCAAGAGGACAATAGGCCGTAACCGAAATTCCCTTGCTCTTGCAAAACTCCAGCAGGCCCTTTTGGTAAAGCAGTGGATGAAATTCAACCTGGTTAACGCTGATTTTAGCGGCCTTTGAATCAAGCGCTTCTTTAAGGTGTGAAATTGTAAAATTGCTCACCCCAATTGCCTTTGTTTTGCCCTGCTTTGCCAAGTCATTCATTGCGCCAAGGGTTTCAGACACTGGAACACTTTTATTTGGCCAATGAATTAAAAGCAAATCAAGGTAGTCTGTTTCAAGATCTTTAAGTATTTGGTTGCAGGCCGGACCAACGGCGTCTGGTTCAAGATCCGTTAGCCAGATTTTGGAGGTAATGAATATTTTTTTGCGGTCAAAGTTTTCAAGCGCACTAGCTATTTCACGATGGTTTTCGTAAGCCTTCGCAGTATCAATGTGAGTGTAACCAAGTTCAAGCGCCTGGCTAACTGATTGCGTGCACTTTTGGCCGGTGAGTAGCCAGGTTCCAAGCCCAAGAACCGGCATTTTTTGGCCAGTGTTAAGTGTTTCAAATGGAATCATTTCAATTGCCCTAACATACTTTGTCCCACAAACCTTTTTTTAGTTTCTAACAACCAATTTGGTATGCTTGAAATACGAAAACCGCGTTCAGGTGCAGAATGGGAAGAGCTTTCTGAAATGCGCTATGATTTGCTTCATAAATATTTAGGCTTTCCAAAACAAAGAATTGTGAAAGGGCCTAGCAAAATCTCTTTACTTGCATTCTCGGGAAAAAAAATTGTCGGAACCGGCACGCTAATTGTTGAAGGAAAACTTGGGCACATTAGATATGTGGCAGTTGAAAGAAAATCAAGGCATCGAAAAATTGGAAGCAGGCTTGTTAAAAGGCTTGAACAGGTTGCCAAAAAGAAGAAGTTGAAAATGGTTTATGTGAACGCACGAAAGCACGCGAAAAAGTTTTTCAAAGAACTTGATTTCGAAACAAAGGGAGACTATTTCAAACACAAAAAAATTGGAACTCTTCATATTAGAATGGAAAAAATACTGTAAAGCATCTTTTTTAAAGTTAAAGTACTTATTATGTATTGAATGAACACACTTGCCTGGATTCTACTTGCGACGGTCGCAAACAGTCTTATTTCGCTTGTTGGAGTATTCACTCTCGCACTAAGTAAAGAGCGAATTAACAAAATGATTTTTGCAATGGTTGGCTTTTCAGCAGGAGCAATGCTAAGCGGGGCCTTCTTTCACTTGATTTCCGAGTCAATTGAAACATTTGGAGACACAACCCAGACCTTTATTTTTGTTTTCGCAGGATTCATAGCTTTCTTTGTAATTGAACGGGCCCTTCACTGGCATCACTGCCATGATGGAAACTGCCCACACCAGGTCACATACTTAATTCTTTTAGGGGACGGGCTACACAACTTTATTGACGGAATGGTTATTGCAGCAAGCTTTCTGGTTGGGACAAGTTTTGGAATTATTACAACAATTCTTATAATGGGCCACGAACTTCCACAGGAAATTGGAGACTTTGGAGTTTTACTGCACGGGGGCTTTGAAAGAAGAAAAGCTCTCTTTTACAACTTTCTTTCCCAGGCCGCAAGTATTGTTGGAGGGGTTCTTGGATTCTTTTTATCCGGAGCAATGGGAATTTCACAAATCCTTTTGCCATTTGCTGCAGGCGGATTCATTTACATTGCCGCGTCTGACCTTGTTCCTGAATTTCACAGAGAAGGAAACCTAAGGAAAACTGCCGGCTACTTTGTGTTCTTCCTGCTTGGAATTGGGTTCATGCTTGGATTAAAGCTTGTTTTAGGGGATTAGAAAGTTAAACAGGCAATTTGATCGCAGAGTTAAATTTTAATTATTCAAGTTCACTACTTATTACATGCCAAAAAGAAAGCCCTTGTCCAGTTCGACAGAGTATGGGAAAGTTAGGACATTTATCAGACAATGTAGTCCAACACAGTGGAAAAAAATTAAGGAGTTTCTTAGAACCGGAAAAAGGCCAAAGGGGCTGAGGAAAAGTACTTTCGCCAGATTTGCAGAACTAGGACTGGACT
>JASLNX010000170.1 GCA_030745815.1 archaeon | reverse complement strand
AATGGAAGATAGCTGGTACAAGCTTTTGGACAGGATAGACGAAAAAGTTCCGGTATACAAACTAGTTGACCCCCTTGACAAAATTGTCCCAAGTTTTGCCCTTGTTTTAATTTTAATTGCATTAGTTTTGGTCTTTGGAATGGCCTCGGTTTTTTCAATGATTTTTCCAGCAAACGGTGTTATTTCAATTCAAGTACTTGACCAAAATGATTCTCCCCTTCCAAACGCAGCGATAAGAATATTAGACAGTGACGGAACTGAGCTTTTCTCCGGCACAACAGATGAGTCTGGAAACGCGGAACAAAAAACATTTGCCCCTGGAACAGAAATTGAAATAGAGGTTTTAAAGGACGGATACCTGCCACACACTGAACTGGTCACCCTTAACGCTGGTCAAACGGCTAAAAATATTTACCTTGACGAAACCCTACTAAGGGAACTCACAATTCTCTTAAAAGACGAGTATAGCCAGCCAATAAGGGACGCAATAAGCCTAAATTTTACCTGCAAGAACCCAAACGTACAGGCTCCAAGCAGTATTACTGTTTCAACCGGTCAAACAACCATAATTGAGCCGGCCAATTGCAACGGCCTAATTGTAAGAGTTGAAGACGCTGACAAGTACAATTTAGCAGACAGCATTGAAATTACAACAGACACCCAAACAATTTATCTTTCAGAAGTAAGGCCTGACGAAGGGCTTGTTAGAACAGAACTAAGGTTTAACGGCCAATTGATTTCAGACATTGAAACAGTTTACCTCTACAAGGAAAACGGTGAACTTGACGGAACAGGGCCAATTGACTCAAAAACAACAGCAAGCGGAATTGCAGAATTCTCAAGGGTTCCAGGAACATACTTTGTAAAAACTGCCGGAGCAGGACGCTTTGGAACAACAGAAAGTACAACATTTACCCTTTCAGCAAATGCACAGGAAACAATTGCACTAGAACTTGTTGAAAACATTGTTGGGCAAATAAAACTTAAAATTGTAAACAGCAGAAACAACGCAGCAATAGATGACGCCCTAGTAAGCCTAAAAATTGGAGCAGAAGACGCTGCCCCCTCAAGAACAACCGACTCAAACGGAATGGTTGAATTTGGAGTAACAACGGACACCGAACACACTGCAATAATTGACCACGAAGACTACTGCTACAAAACAGTAAAGGTTAGCATGAGCAGTTCCGTTCAAACAATAGAACTTGATACCTACACAAGATCCTGTGGAGGCGAATTAAAAATAAAGGTGCTTAACCAAAGCGCAAGCCCAATAAAGAACGCAACAATTTCACTGCACAACGGTGACGGATATTCTCTTGGATACCGAAACAAAACAACCGACTTGAATGGAATTGCTACATTTACCGGAGTAAAATCAGGCGACTACAAAGGCTTTGCATTTAAGGGCACAAGTTCAGGCTGGAGTGAAGTTGAACACTTCATTGAAAGAGCATCTGACAAAACACTTTTAACAGTTGTATTAACAGTTCCAGACGGCACAATTAGAGCAAGAGTGCTTGACGAAGACGGAAACCCGCTTCAGTTTGCACAAGTCGCATTTGTAGAAGTTGTTGACAACAAACCAGTTGGCGGCGGAAGCCTTCCAGTAGAAGACATCAACGGAACCGTTGACTTGGTTACATCAGCCGACAAAAGAGTATACATAATTGCAAGCAAGGAAGGCTATGCAAACTACACTTCCGTTCCATACACAATTGTTCCAGAGACAGTTCAAGAGATTACTGCAGTTCTTGAAAAGGAAATTATTTCAGGCGAAATAGAAGCAAGATTTGTTGGAATATTTAACGAAAGCGGAAACACTGTTTCAGTTCTTTCACCTGGAAAAAAGTACAAGGCACGGTTCCAACTGGTTGTTCCAGAGTTCCAAAACTATGACAGCATTGGAATGCACATTAGAACAGGCTCTTACAAAATAATAGAGCTTGACAAAATTGTTCTAAAGGAATTAAACATCCCTGGAAGAGCAAGCGTTGTGCGGGCCACGTCCTTTAACGAAGAAATTGGATATGAAAATGATGTTGAATTTGTAAGCAGCGACGAAGCAAAGTGGGCAAATATTCGCTGGGGAAACTTTGTTCCAGGAATAATTAATGTTGAAGCCGAAGTAAGGGTTAAAGAAACTGCAAAAGTAATTGACAAACTGGCAATTCACTACAGAGCATGGGGAGAAGAAGACAACGAATATGCACGAGACCCAGTTGACGAAACACTTGGAAACAGTGCAGGAGTTGACCAATCACTCTACGCAAACGCCCACAGTGAAATTTACCAAGTTGGCGCAGAAACCGTTTGCGACGACAAGTTTTGCTTTTCAGCAACAATAGTTGACTTAAGTGAAGACTTAGCACAAAGCGTTACAGAAGGATACGCTGCACGAATTTTTAGAGAATACAAACTCAACTTTACGATTTTAAACAACTCAGAGTTTGACACAGACTCATACATTAACGCAGAAATAAGACTGGTTAACGAAAACGAATCAATTCTGTTAAACAACTACACAATAACAGGAGCGCAGGGAACAGCAATTTCAGGAACTGCTGCAGACAGCGAAACAGAATGGATTTCAATAGGAGACTTACTGCCAAACAGATCAGTAAGAGTTGAAACAAACTTTACCCCTCAAAAAACAGGCGCTGCCCCACTATTAATTGAAATAAGAGCAGGCCAAAGAATTAGATTTAGCAAGATTCTTTCAATAAGCGCTTCAGCCGGAAAGCAATTTGACGTAGTAGTAGCACCAGAACTTTTGCCAAGCGGAATAGAAAACAAAATAACAGCAACTGTAAAAGAACAGGCAACAACTCTTGAAGTTGACGAGGCAAGAGTAAAAATAAAAGACAAGTTTGGAGACGTTCTAGCAGAAAAACTTACAAACAGCAAGGGAATAGCAATTTTAACTTTGCCAGCACTAGCACCTGGAGAAAAACTGTTCTTACAGGTTGGAAAATACGACTTTGAATTATTTGAAATGGAACTAAACGTTGACGAAAAGATTGTTGCAATAAAACCAGCAAGAGTTGGAATTGCACTCAACGCAAAAACCAAAACCGAGGGAGAAGCCAAATTCAGCGTTGAAAACAGAACAAGCTTTGATATTGAAATAACAGACCTTGAACTTGAAGGCAGATTTAAGGGCCTGTTAGATGAAGAAAGAATCCAAAACTGGCTTTATACTCTTGAAGGAGAAAAGATAAAGGCAGGCGAAGAAAAAGATTATTCACTTAAAGCATTCTTAAGCGATGCAGGTAAAAGAATCCCTGAAGCAAAGACACTGCAGGGCAATCTACAAGTTAAGTTTTCAGCATACCAGTCAATCTGGGAATTTGAAGTTCCAACAACAATAAGTATAGGCCTTGGAGGCGAGGTAGACGAGCCCACCTGCTTTAATATCACAAGAAAGGAATGGAGCGGCTTTACAGAAGGCAACCCAATTGAAATAGAGTTTGAAATTGAAAACAACTGTAGTGTTGACAGTATTCCAGTTACACTAAGAGACATTGAAACAAAGATTGCCTGGCAAGGAAATTCAGTTGGAGAATTTGAACTTAGAACAGAACAGGCTGGAATTGAACTTAGAAGCGGATACTTTAGAAGATTTGCCCCACAGCTTGCACCAGGGGAATCAATATCAGTTGTTTTGAGCTTTTCACCAGACGCAGGAGTTGACGGCCTAGCAAACGCTGAAATTAACTTTAGAGCAACAAACCCAACAGACGGCAAAAAACAATTCCTAACAGACAAACTCTTAGCAGAAATTACTTCAATTAACTTAATTGACTGCATCTACATTGACAAAGAAGTATTAGTAATTGAACCACAAAAAAGTGGCTCCTTTGGAATTGAAACAGTTGGTTGCGGTGAAACAACACCCCTAAAACTTGTTTCAGACGAGCTTACCATCAGTTCAAGTAAACTTGTAATGCAAGCAAAGGACAGCAAAGAAATTGAAGTTCTTGCAGAAAGAAACATGCCAGGCCAGTACCCTATTCAAATTTATGCACAGGGCCAGGATCAAACCGATGAAAAGCTGATTAAGACAGTTCGCGTAAGAATTACAAGCGGCAAATGCCTTGACTTAACCAAATACGAATTTGACATCTTTGACGATATTAACAGCCCATACGATGGGTTTGACACAACAGAAATAATCAACCGCTGCTACGATAGGCCTGTTGAAATCCACGTTGAATGGGATGAACACGACTGGATGGACGCAATAAAAGTAGGTGCACTAGTTGGCTTGGTAATGGGCCTTGCAGGCGGAGTAATGGCAGTTGGAGACGACCGAAGCTTTTTCATGGGAGAAGAAAACGAGGAAGAAGTCGGAGCACAGCTTGGAGCTGGAGTTGAACAATTTGCAGATGAACAAGGAAACATTTACACCAAAAAAGGAAACCAATTCTATGACAAAAACGGCAGAGCCGTACCTGCGCCAACAGGAAAACTTAGGAAATTCACAGCCCAGCAATTAAAAGATGGGACAATTTACTCAGGGTATTCAGATGGGAAGACGATAACTGATGCAAGAGGTA
>JASLNX010000169.1 GCA_030745815.1 archaeon | reverse complement strand
AAATCAAGATTTAGAACAATGTTTGTCACAAGAACAAACCCCATCAATGGCAAAGCAAATTTAAAAAATTTCACCACAGTACTTGGCTTTAGCCTTTGGTTTTTATTTTCAAAAGAAATCTTTTTGTAAACTAGAGCCCCTACAGTAACTATTAGAACTGACGCGGCAACAAACCCCCAGAAGACGTAAATAACGTTTAAGGTTAGTGCGGCCAGCCCCACGATAAAACCTGCCTTTATTACTCCATAAAGAGCCCTTAACCCTGCCTCGTACTTAAACCGCCTCAGGCCATTAATGTACCCCATAAAGAAAGTGTGAATTGAGTAGGTGATTACAAGAAATGACACAACCTGGATTATTGGAACAAGAGACACATCGTTTAAGAGCAGTGCAACAAACTCTGCTCCAATAAAAAGAATTGCCCAAATCAAAAGGCCTGCAAGAAAAATTAGGCCAAACATAAACACTTTCTCTTTTGAGGACAAACAGCCTTCCTCTGAAACAAATTTTGAAACAGCCTGCTTGAAGCCGTTGATAAACACAATGTTAACAGTTGAAATCAGTGAAACCATTACTCCGTAAACCCCAAAATTTCCAACGTTAAGAATTCTTGCCAAAGCAATTGACGTTGCAAAGCTTAGAATAAAAAACAGCGAGTTGGCTATGCCAATATAAAAAACTCCTTTTCCAGCCTTATCAGACATGAGAAAAAAACCTACTTCCCAATTCCCTTGTACAATATTCCCTTTGACTTTATGCTAGACCCGTCAAGAGCATTCCTTGCGTCAACAACTGCCTTGACTCTCTTGGCCTTAATGTAAGTTGCCGTTAACTTTTCCAAAAACTGCTTGTGGTGCGTTGCCAAAACAACCAAATCTGCCCCTTTAACAGCCTCATCCAAAGAGCCAGTATTACTTTCACCCTTAACAAACGGGTCAAATACTTTTAGCGCCGCTCCCTTTGCCCGCAACAATTCAGCAATCTTTAACGCAGGGCTCTCCCGCGTATCATCAATCCCTGGCTTGTAGGAAAGCCCAAGCAAACAAATTTTTGCACCCTTTAACTCTGTTCCAAGCTTCTTCAATGTCTCCTCAACCAAAGTTACAACATAAGCAGGCATGCTGTTGTTTATCTCCCGCGCAAGCTTTAGGAAGCTGTGTTCAAACCCTGCTTTTTTCGCGCTTGCGATTAAGTAGTACGGGTCCTGGGCAATGCAATGACCGCCAACTCCTGGGCCAGGATAGAATGGCATATAGCCAAACGGCTTTGTTGACGCTCCCTTAATAACTTCCCCTAAATCAATTCCCATTCGATCAAAGCTCTTTGCAAGTTCGTTAACAAAGGCAATGTTTACATCGCGAAAAGTGTTCTCAACAACCTTCACTGCTTCAGCACTTTCAACACTGCTAAGCAACTCAATTCTCGCACCAACAATTGACTCATAAAATTTTTTCGCCTTTTCAGATCCTTCTTTGGAAAGGCATGCAAGAACCCGTGGGATGTCTTCAATCGAAAACTCTTTGTTGCCAGGATCAATTCTCTCAGGGCAGTGTCCAAGGAAGAAATCCTTCCCTGCTTTAAGCCCTGAACCCTTCTCCAAAATTGGTTTCAAGACCTCTGCAATTGTTCCAGGGTAAACAGTTGACTCAATAACAACTAGTACGCCCTTGGAAACAAATGGCGCAATGGTTTCACAGGCCTGCTTTACAAAGCCCAGGTCTGGCTTGTCGTCTACTGCCGGGGTTGGAACACAAACAATCGCAACCTCCGCATCCTTTAACGCCTGACCTGTGTCAGATGTTGCAGAAATCTTTCCAACAACCTTGGGCAAATTTTCCTCAACGTAATTATCCTTAATTGGACTCTTTCCTGAATTAACAAGATCAATCTTCCCCTCATCAATTTCAAGGCCTGCTACTTCAAAGCCCTTCTTTGCACAAAGACATGCCAACGGCAAGCCCACGTAACCAAGTCCAATTACCACAATTTTTCTATTTGCACCCATAAAATCACCTTAAATCAAAATATTTAAAACAACGAAATTGCCCTCATAAACGAAACCTTTGCCAAAAACCTCGCCGGAAGCTCAAGCAGCCTTCCGCCCCCAATCCAGTATCCAAGAAGCCCTGGTAAATCCAGCACATTCAATAATTCAGGGGTTGCTGCAAGAAACATTGCAAAAAGTGCCAACGTCCAAACCGCGCACGCAATAATTGGCCACCTCAGTTGTGGCTTGGCCGAAAGAAGCGATCCTAGTCCAATAACCGATACCGGAAAAAGAATTGCAAAAAACCTGTTCCCAAAGCCCCATGCCCCGTGCCAACTAATCCATGATGAGTAAAGCCAAAGGTTAAGGCCTGTAAAGGAAAGAAGCAGCCATTTTTCTTCTCGGTGAAAGAAGAACAGGCCAGTAATCCCCAAAACCAAAAGCGGGGTCCACCAGAGAATCCCTCGGTTCAAGTCAAAGAGAACTTCAAGCAAATGAATTGGCAAAACAGACTGGAAGCCTGTTTCATAACCGCTTGAGAAAGGAGAACCAAACTGTACTGCAAAGTAGGCCATTAAAAAAAGTGCAAACGGTGCTGCAAACAAAACAAGCTTTGCCGCGTCCCAGCTCTTTTTCTTAACAAGGTAAAATACAATTAAGGGTAGGGCAAACAATGCGTTTGAATAACGCGTAATTGTAAGAAGCCCAACCAAAATCCCCTGCAACCGCGAATCGGGTTTTTTCAGTATCGCGTAAACAAGAAGCGCCATTAGCCCTGCTTCAAAAGCGTGGCTGTAAGCAAGATCTGCTGTCGCATACCAAAGCAGTGGGGTTCCAAAGAATGCTACAAGAATCAAAAGCCAGGACTTTATTGGAAAGAATTTTTTGGCCGTTTTAAGGGAGAAGACCACTGCAATTACGGCAAATATCAGCGCGCTAAGAGTTAACCCCATTTGATTAATCAAGGGAGCGCCCTTTTCGCCAATAAAAAATTCGTCCGCAATATTAAATGCACCAGATTGGTATAGCACAAGAGAGAAACTGTAGAACGGCAGGGAAAACAACGCCGGGCCAGGCGCATACTTTGAAACAAGCTTTCCGGCCCCTTCATTAAATTCAATTATTGGCTTGCCACTTATTTCATTAAACCTTGCCTGTTCCGCAAAATCCAGTGAACCGCCTTTTCCAATCGCCTCCAGAACAGAGTAGTATCCAAAACCGTCCCCGGAAATAACCGGTGAAAAGAAAAGTGCAAGAAATGCTGCAATAATTGCAAGCGAGAAAACTTCTTTTCTTGAAAAATAATGCAGATACTGTGAGAAATTCATTCAGCCCACCAGCCTTACTTTCAGCAAGGTGAGAACAGCCTTGATTCCGTCAGTTACATTGATTTTCTTCTCGGCCTTTTCCCTTGCAGTGTATGGGATTGGGACTTCAAGGATTTTAATGCCGGCCTTAATGAATTTCCCGGTGAGTTCAGGTTCTATATCAAACCCGTTTGCCTTTAGTGAAAACTTTTTCAAAAGCGAGCGCTTGAAAACCTTCTGGCAGGTTTCCATATCAGTTATGCGTTGGCCAAAAATTATACTAGTTGCTGTTGATACAACCCTGTTTCCAAAGTAGAAAGTAAAAGACATGTTCTTTGGTTTCCCCAAAAAGCGCGAACCGTAAACAACTTCCCTGCCATTCAAAAGCTCTTTTAACAGCCCAACAATATTCGCAGGGTTGTACTCCAAGTCTGCGTCCTGAATTGCGATTATTTCCCCTTTGGCCTCTTTAAATCCCTTTCTTATTGCAAAGCCCTTTCCCCTGTTCTGAGAATAAGAAATTGCCTTAATCCCCTTAATTGATTTAATAATCTCACCGGTTTTGTCCCGACTTCCGTCATTTACAACAATTATTTCCCTGCCAAATCCAAGCTGCTTAAAACTTACCTTCTTAAGTTCCTCAAGCGCCTGCTTTATGCTGCCTTCCTCATTGTAGGCCGGTACAACAATTGAAACAATTTTTTCATCACCCATTAAATCACTTCAGATTGGTTTCTTCATTGAATTAAAAATTAAAAATCCCGCCGTTGCAATCAGGAGATTAAAGACAAGTACGGTAATTGAGAAAGAAATTGCCAGCGCCCCGGCCACCCCAAGTAGGCCAAGCATTACAACTGAGGCCGCCTCCCTTGTTCCCAGTCCTGAAATTGAAATTGGCAAAGCTTCAACCAACAGAATTACCGGTACAACAGAAACAAACAAGAGGAATGGAACGTTTATTGAAAGGGCCAGAGCAATCACATACAATTGGACAAAAACCACAAACCAGGATAAAACAGTTAACAGGCCAACTCCAAATGCATGTCTCTTCTTGCTCTTGTAAACCGAGATTGCCTTGTAAAAATCATTAAAGCCTTCCTTCAAACTTTGCTTAAATTTCTCAGGAGCGAACATGTTGAAAAACGGCCTTACAACAATTCTCAACAAATTCTTTTTGAGCAAAAGTAAAAGTGCCGCTGCAAAGAGAACGAAGAATGCAACAAGCGGGAACACAATCCCCTGGTCTGCCTGCGCCGGCAGCACCAGCAAAAAGAGTCCCATAAAAGCGAACGCAAAAAGAAAAGCAATGTCCAAAATTCTTTCCACAAAAACAACAGCCAGGCCCTCACCCAAACTAATTCCAAAATTGTTTCGCAAATAAAGCGCTCTAACCGTGTCGCCCGATTTTGCAGGCGAAGCAGTTCCAAAAAAGAATCCCACAAGCCAAATTTTTGTGTTCTCAAAAAGAGAAGTGCCTTCTTTGAACGGGGATAGAATCAGCTTTTGCTTTGCTCCCTTCAAAAAAACGCTTACTGTAAGCGGAACAAAAACCGCCAAAAACATTACTGGATTTATTGCCATCAGACTCTTAACTATCTCGTCCAATCCAATGGATAGCACAATGAAAAGAAACAAAACCAGGCCTAGCAGGGAGAGAAGTATTTTCTTCATTCAGACCGATAAAAATATGTAATTAAAGCTTTTAAAAGCAGTACGAGTTTTGTGTTCGAAAAATGCACCAAAAA
>JASLNX010000168.1 GCA_030745815.1 archaeon | reverse complement strand
ACATTTCCGTCACCGGCAATCATTTCGCCAAGAGACTCCCAGTTTTCTGTTCTCACAAAGAACTCAACAGATGAAATTCCACTCTTATAACTCCCATTATCAAATGCATTTACAGTTACTGTTACCTCCTCTGAAATGGTTTCATTTAGTTCTGGGTAAATTAGTTCCCCAGTTGGGTCAGTAACATCATAAATAAACTTTACGTCTTGTGAGCAATCGTCTCCCAGTCGCTCCCTTGCATCAAAATCAAAATTTACAACGCCCTCATTTACTGTGCTTAAATCAAACTCGCCGGAATACTCGGAAAAATTGTTCATTTCAGAAAAGAACTCGTGTTCTGTTCCGCCTGGAAGTGTTGCAACCAAAGTTGCGCCATAAATGTTTCCATCAGATGTTATTGAAACCAAAAGAGTCTCTTTGTCCTCGGAAAGCTCTGCGTTAAATGAAATGTCAAGATTACAAAACGCTCCGGTTGTTGCGGTAGCCCTGTTACTTATACTGCTTTGGTTTCCTGCTTTATCAATTGCAACAAGTAAATAGAAAAAAGTTGAGTTTTCCTCCATATTGTTTGTATCAGTATAACTTGTTCCGTATGCTGGAGCATACTTTTTTGTCGCACTCCTAAACGCAAAATCAAAGAAACGGTCCCTGTGAATGCGATAATAGTCAATCCCGGATGCTTCATCAACTGGTTCATCCCAAAAAATATCAATGTTTCCTTCGCTGTTTGCTGCGGCACTAAGAATTTCGCGCTCATCCCACTGCGGCCTTGTAATATCAACCTGCAATTTATAGTGTGACACTGGCCCAAGGGATGCTTCTCCAATGGCTCTTACATGAAAGTAATAAACCCCGTCTCTTCCAATATTAAATCTCGTCGAAGTTAAATCCGTAAACTCGTCATCAATTGAGGGCGTGGTTTCAGGATTCTGGTCATTAACAAAATAGTATCCGGTTGCGTCTTCAACCGCATCCCATTCCATTACCGCATTTCCCTTGCTCCATCCGTTTGGATCAGGGTGGCTTGGACTAGAAACTGTTGGAGCATCTAATGCCAATACACTGGTTGACAAAATAAGAAGCGAAACGCAAAATAATGCGATAAGTTTTTTCCCCATAGTTAAGATATGGGATAAAAAGAATTAAAATCTTTAGTACAACAGGCCTTTGAAGCTTGATTCTGGAATTATCCCGCCAAAGTGCCCGGCCAAAACAGATGTGTCAACAAAAATCTTAAAACCGGCCTTTTTCACAAGTTCACAAAAGAATGCGTCTTCTCCAAGAATCTCTGTTCTAGTGCGATACTCCATCTTAAAAAGTGGCTTACCTTCGTTATCCTTACTTACCTTTTCAACAACCTCTCGCTTGATAAGGCACGCTCCCAGGCCAACTGCGTCAATTTCAATTAGCTTGTTTGGCTCAATTTTTTCAGGGGCCTTGTAATGTCCGTCCTCTTGTTTAAAACGATAGCACGCCCTAAATGCCTTTCGTAGAACATAAAGAGCTGACACCATATCCTTATCGTGCTTTAAGAGAACGTCAGCAAGGTTTTGCGGCAAAACCATGTCGGAGTCTAAGAAAAGTAAGTGGGTGCAATCACTTTTTAGGAAATTTTCAACCAGAACATTTCTTGCAACATCAACTGCGGTTGAGTCAACGTGGAAAAGTTTTACTGGGTGCTTTTGTGCCAAATCAATAAAGAAATTTATAAATGTCTTAAAGAAAACGCTTGGAACTTGATTGTACAAAGGGATGCAAATCCCGATTTTTACCGCTTTTGAACCTT
>JASLNX010000167.1 GCA_030745815.1 archaeon | reverse complement strand
TTAAATTTTTCAAAAATTCCTTTCTCATTAAAATATTCTTCTAGAGCCCTAAGCTTTTTTTCATACATTATGCGACTTACCTCTGGCCAAACAAGTAGACCCAATCTGAAATTTTTTAGAAGCTCCGGGTCTGGCCTCGGACTTCTGGGCTTTGTAGTCTTTCTTGTTTTTGGTGCAGGCATACAATAATTAGGCCCCTTTTGGAATTTAATGGTTTTGTGGGAATGGAAAGCTACAATCTAATTATTCTTTTTTTCTGTGTGCTGATTCTTTTGAATAATCTTTTGCTGTCAGTTTCTCGTACGTGTTTGAGGGTTTTTCTCATTTCAGCGTATCCAAAGTATTTAAATCTTTGGCCAAATTCTTTAAAGTTTCTTACACCCAATGCGCTCAAAAAGGTTGTTTTACGATTAAATTTTGCGGTGCTGATACGAACTACTCCAAGGTGTTTCCTGCCTGGCTTTGATTTGGCTGGATCATACTTACCCCGGTAAATGTGTACCTCATTAAATCCCTCAGTATTAATTGTGTGTACCTGGCCATCTATTTTTACTTCAACTGCAAAGTGAACCAGGGGGCCCTTTATGCGTTGTCCAATGTGTTCGTGGCCCACAAAAGTGGGATTAAACCCGGCTTCTTTTAACAAAACGGAGATAGTCATTGCAATGTCAGGGCAAGTGTTGAGGTAAGGCATTTTCCCGGACTTTATTATTTGGGCAACACTTCTTCTCCCATAAACCCGGCTGTAAGTTTTTGGATCAAACCTTTCGAGTTTAATATTTCCCTGAACCCACTTGATTACGCCCAAAACCTTTTGCATCTCTGCTGAATCGGCCATACAAATATTCTGCTCAAGTACTTATTATTAATTGCGCTTAAACGGGCAAAAGGTTACAAGAAGAGCAAAACACACATTTATATACAACTGTATACACAAGTATATTAGGTGATATTTTTTGGCTTCAACTACTGTAAGACTTGAGACTTCCACGAAAAATGAGCTTAGGGACTTTAAAAATTTTGATAGGGAGCCTTTTGCCGATGTAATTGAAAGACTGCTTACTATGGCTAAGGAAGAGCCCCCATTGGGTGAGGGTGAGATAAAGCAGATTGAGAAGAGCCTGGAGGATCTCAAAAAGGGCAGAGTTTTGTCCCTTGAAGAGGCAGAAAAGCAGTGGGGAATCTGATTGTTTGAATTGCTTCTCTCAAAAACCTTTGCTCTTGAACTAAAAAAGCTGGAGAAAAAGGAAAGGGAGAGAATAAAAAAAAAGCTGTTAGCAACCACCAAAAATCCCTGGCTTTACTGGCAGAGGTTGTACGGCAGCAAATTTTTCAGAGCAAGAGTTGGAAAATACCGCATAATTTCCCAAATAAACCCAAGCAAAAAAATTATCTTTTTGGTGAGCGTAAAGCGCAGGAAAAAAGTGTACAAAAAGATTTAGCGCGAATTCTTGGACAGTTTACTGGAAACCCACTCTCTCAAAGCGGTTTTAAATGGTTTGAGGCAATATGATTGTTATGGAGCGCGAGGTAAAAGACAAGAGTTTGTTGAACGAGTTTGTGAAGGATTTTTTGGCGGTTGTGGACAGGAACAAGTTAAAGTATGCGGTTGTTTCTGGGTTTGTTGTTATTTCCCATGGCCGAGCTAGGGGAACTGAGGACATTGATTTGATAATTGAAAGAATTTCGTTGGAGTCCTTTGACAGGCTTCACGGCGACCTTGTTGAAGCTGGTTTTGAGTGTCTGCAAGGCACTGTTGCAAAAGATCTTTTCAATGATTATTTAGAGGACAACCTTAGCCTTCG
>JASLNX010000166.1 GCA_030745815.1 archaeon | reverse complement strand
CTTCCAAAAAGTGTCTTGGACGCAATTGCAGTTATTGCTGAAAGAGAAAAACTCTCAAAGAACGACACAGACGAATTTATTGACGTTATTAAACAAAGATTTGATGAACTAGAAGTGGAACCAGGGGAAGCTGTTGGAATTGTTGCAGCACAAAGTCTTGGAGAACCAGGAACACAGCTTACATTAAGAACAAAGCACTACGCTGGAGCTGCAGAGGTAAGTGTTGGGTCAGGAATTCAGCGAGTTGAAGAAATTGTTGACGGCCGAAGCAAAGCAAAATATCCAACAATGACAATTTTCTTAGACGAAAAACTTCGCGAAGACTACTCAAAAGCAGAAACCTTTGCAAAAAGCCTTATTGATGTTAGAATGTCAGACGTTGTTAAATTACGCGAAGACTTTGCAAAAGGCAAAATAGCAGTTGAAGTTAACGAACAAACGGCTAAAGAAAAAGGAATTGACGTTAAGGACCTTCTTACAGCAATCAAAACCGCAATTAAAGAAAGCAAGGGAGCACAGAAAAAGAACAGTATAGAGTTTATTTTCTCAAAGAAAGAATCACTGTTAAAGATTAGAAAAAGTTTGTTAAAAATGCTTAACCTAAAAGTACAAGGAGTTAAAGGAATTGAAAAGGCCCTTGTTTCAGAAGAGCACGGTGAGTTTGTGGTTAAAACAAGTGGAAGCAATCTTAAAGCAGTTCTTAAACTGGACAGAATTGATCCCACAAGAACCATTACAAACGACATAATTGAAACCAGCAAAACATTAGGAATTGAATCTGGAAGACTAATGATTGTAAACGAATTAAGAAAGACCCTTGTGGACAACGGAATTGACGTTGATTTAAGACATATTATGCTTTTAGCTGATTTAATGACCAATACCGGGGCAGTAAAAGGAATTGTTAGAACAGGAATTACAAGAGAAAAAGCAAGTCCATTTGCAAGAGCTGCGTTTGAAGAAACAGTAAAGCATTTGCTTGACGCAAGCTTTAAAGGAGAAATAGAACAACTGCAAGGAGTTGTTGAAAATATAATTGTTGGACAGCCCATAAAGGTTGGAACAGGAATTGTTGGCCTGGTAATGAAGAATAGGAAGTGACAAAATGGATATGGGCAGAGAAATAAGGCGAGCGGTTGACACAGGAAAGGTTTCCTTTGGAGAAAAGCAGGCCGAGAAAAGTGTTTTAAAGGGTGCCGCTGAATTAATTGTTATAAGCGGGAACGCAAAGCAGCAAACAAAAGAAAAAATTGAGCAGCTGTGCAGCGTTAACAATGTTCCAATTTACGAGTTTCAAGGAAATGGACTGGCCCTTGGAAGCGTTTGCGGAAAGCCCTTTGTTGTTTCCATGCTTAGTATTGAAACGGCAGGAAAGAGTAAAATAATGGATTCAGTGAAAAAGACAAGGTAAAGAAAATATGAAGTTAGGCAGTGAGGAAATTTTTTACATTAACGCCTTCAATAGTATTTCAGGGGTCAATGCAAAGGATGTTATTGTTCAGGATAACAACATCATCTTTCTTGTAAAAAGTGGGGACGTAGGGAAAGCAATTGGAAAAAGTGCCAGTAATATTAAGACCTTAAGAAACAGGCTTAAAAAAAATGTTGAAATATTTGGACACTGTGAAAAGTTTAGTGAATTTGTTAAAAAAGCATTAAAGGAAGTAAAAGTAAAAAAGGTTGAAGTAACAGAAAAAGATGGTAAAAAGAAAGCAGTTGTTTTGTTAGAAGAAGGAGAACGAACTGCTTTGTTTGGAAACATGGGAAGGATTAAAAAAATTAAAGAAATTGCAAAAAGAAGTTATGGAATAGAAGAAGTAAGGATTAAGTGATTTTTATGGCTAAAGGAGAATTTGCAGGAAGGCAACTTGAAAAAGACCGAAAAAAGTGGAAATGGAAAGATCCATACTACAAGAGAAAGAAAAAAGGTCTTGACAAAAAGTACGATTTGCTTGAGGGATCTCCACAGGCCCGCGGAATTGTTATTGAAAAAAGAGGAGTTACAGCAAAACAGCCAAACTCCGGAATAAGAAAATGTGTTAGAGTTCAGCTTATTAAAAACGGAAAGCAGGTAACTGCACTTGCACCAAAGGACGGAGCAATAAAGTTTATTGATGAACACGATGAAGTAATTGTTGAAGGAATTGGCGGAGCCCAAAAGGGACCATATGGAGACCTTTGGGGAGTAAAGTACAGAGTAACACATGTAAACAACCAGGCACTTGAAATGCTTAGAAGCGGAAGAAAGGAGAAGTCAAAGAGGTAATTAAAATGGCACTAGCTTTTGGAAAATGGGATAATACAGAAGTAAAGGTTTCAGACCTTGGCCTAGCAAGATACATTAGCCTTGATTCAAAAATGGTCCCACACTCATTTGGCAGAAAGGCAAAAAAGCGCTTTGACAAGGGAAACATTGACATTATTGAAAGGCTTGTAAACAAAGTAATGAGAAGCGGACAAGGAAAAAGAAAGCTTAGTGGAAAATATATTAGAGGCAGAGGAAGCTGTGGCAAAAAACTGCAGGCAATGCAAATAGTTGAAGGCGCTTTTGTAATAATTGAAAAGAAAACAAACCAAAACCCTTTGCAGGTTTTAGTAAAAGCAATTGAAAACGCTGCTCCAAGAGAAGATGTTACTAGAGTAAAAAAGGGAGGCATAGTTTACAGCCAAGCGGTTGATGTTGCCCCACTTACAAGAGTTGACGAGTCACTTAAAAATATTGCAATCGCAGGATTTGCATCCTCATTTAACAAGAAAACAAGTGCTGCAGAAGCATTAGCAGAAGAACTAATTCTTGCATCAAAAGAGGACAATAAGAGCTTTAGCGTAAAAAGACGCGACGAAGTTGAAAGGATTGCAAAGGCTTCAAGGTAAATGGTGATAAAATGGGCCGAAAAGAGGACATGGTTAAACTTGCAAGTAGCTTAATGGGAAAACGAGAAAACATTAGAAACATTGGGATTGTTGCCCACATTGACCACGGCAAAACAACCATGACAGACAACCTAATTGCTGCTGTTGGATTAATTAACAAAGAGCTTGCTGGAAAACAGCTCTTTATGGATTCTTACGATTTAGAGCAAGAGCGCGGAATTACAATAAATTCTGCAAACATTTCACTTGTACACAAGGAAGAGGAAAAAGACTATTTAATTAACGTAATTGACACCCCTGGCCACGTTGACTTTGGTGGAGACGTAATAAGGGCCATGCGAGCGGTTGACGGAGTAGTAGTTGTTGTTGACGCAGTTGAAGGCACAATGCCTCAAACTGAAACTGTAATAAGACAGGCTCTAAAAGAAAATGTGCAACCAGTACTATTCATAAACAAAGTTGACAGGCTAATTAACGAACTGCAGCTTGACGAAAAGCAAATGCAGGAAAGATTCATAAAAACAATTGCAAAAGTAAACAACTTGATTACCAAAAACGCTCCTGAACAGTTCAAGGGAAAATGGGGCGTAAAGGTTGACGACGGAAGCGTTGCATTTGGTTCAGCATATTATAACTGGGCAGTTAGTGTACCACTAATGAAAGCAACAGGCGTTGGCTTTGGAGACGTTTACAAGCATCTTAAAGAAGACACACAAAAAGAGCTTGCGGAAAAAAGCCCTCTTTACAAAGCAATTCTTAAAATGGTCATAAACCATTTGCCAAACCCTATTACTGCACAAAAGTACAGAATTCCAAACATTTGGAAGGGCGACCAAGAAAGTGCAACAGGAAAAGCAATGCTTGAATGTGACGAAAACGGACCGTTTGCAATGATGGTAACAGATGTAAGTGTTGATGCGCACGCTGGAGACATTGCAACTGGCAGAGTTTACTCTGGAACAATGAAGTCTGGAATGAAGGTTAGACTAGTAACCAGCCAAAAAGACATTGCAGTACAGCAGGTTGGAGTATTTATGGGCCCTGAAAGGGTTACTGTTGACGCAGTTCCAGCAGGAAACATTGGATGCTTAGTTGGATTAAAAGAAGTTTTTGCGGGAGAAACCGTTGCAGCTGGAGACATAATGTCCTTTGAAAGCTTTAAGAGCAACACTGAACCAGTAATGACTGTAAGTGTTGAAGCAAAGCAAACAAAAGATTTACCAAAACTTATTGAAGTAATTAGGCAAATTACAAAGGAAGATCCAAACGTTGTTGCAAGCCTTAACCAGGAAACAGGCGAACACCTAATTTCTGGAATGGGAGAACTTCACCTTGAAGTAACACAGCACAGAATAGAAAAGGATCACGCAATTCCAATAATTGTAAGTCCGCCAATAGTTGTTTACAGGGAAACAATCACAAAAGAATCCCCTGTTCTTGAAGGAAAATCTCCAAACAAACACAACAAATTCAAAATGAGTGTGGAACCAATCCCACCAGAAATACTTGAAAAGCTCTTGGAAAAGAAAATAGAGGGCAAAATAAAACCAAAGAACCCGGCAAGCATTGCACAGTTTGAAGAATGCGGATTTGGACGAGACACTTCAAGAAAGATTTGGGCAGTTCATGACAACAACGTTCTAGTTGATGCAACCAGAGGAGTTGTTGCACTGCACGAGATTAGAGAACTTGTAATTCAAGGATTTAACGACGCAATAGATGAAGGCCCGCTTGCAAAAGAAAAATGCATGGGAATGATTGTGTACATTGAAGACGCAACGCTTCACGAGGACGCAATTCACAGAGGCCCTGCGCAAATTTTGCCACTTACAACCAGAACAGTTTATGCCTGCATGCTTTCAGCAGACCCAATCTTAAAAGAGCCAAAGCAGATTCTTACAATAAACGTTCCACAAGATTATATGGGCGCAGTAACAAAGGAGCTTGGCTCAAAAAGAACTCAGATAACTGAAATGAACACAGAGGCCGACTCAGCAATAATAATTGCAAAGGCCCCGGTAAAGGAATTAATTGGATTTTCAGCAGACATAAGGGGTTCAACTCAGGGAAGAGCTATTTGGACAGCAGAGTACGCTGGCTACGAACCACTTCCAAGGGAACTTCAAAAAGAAGTAACCAAACAAGTAAGGGAAAGAAAAGGCCTTTCACCAGAAGTGAAATCAGCCCAATTCTTTTTAGAGTAAACCTTAAATATTCTAAAAACTCTTTATTGTTCCAATGAAATATCTCACAATACTAGGGATAATTGCAATCTTCTTAATCTTAAGCGGCTGCATTGGAAACAATGGAGTAACTGACTTTGTTAAGCTCCAGCCTGAAGTACAGGCCTTTTTGGACGAAAACCCTGACGCAGAAATTACTGCATCATTTCTAAACGAGGGAGCCGTATCAAACCTAATTAACGAAATAAGAGAACTCTGCGGAGTACAAATGGAAGAGGTTCCCTACTGGCATGTTTACGTAACCAAAGGAGAAGAACAAATAGAATTATACCTTAACGAAACTGCAGAACAAGCACTTTGTGTAATGAAAACCTCCACAGCGCCGCCAGACGAAGCACCAGTTCAAGACGACCTTCCAGAAGACGAATGCGCTTCAAACTCAGCATGTAATGACAAAAATCCTTGCACAGTAGACCTTTGTACAGGCAGTCCAAGAAAATGCAACCGCACTCAAATAACCTCTTGTACCAGTGGCGACGGCTGCTGTCCTGAAGGTTGCGTATACGACTTTGACTCAGATTGCCCAAAAACAGACCAATGCCGAACAGACAACGATTGTGATGACCAAGACGACTCAACAACTGACGTTTGCGGAGGCATTCCAAAAAGATGTGATAACACATTAAAAGCGTGCGCTGAAATAGGTGGAGACCTTTGCGATTCAACAGAAGATTGCACACAGGCATATATCCCCGCTTCAAATACCTCTAAATGCTGCCCAATAGCCTGCACAACAAAATCCCCTTGCACAA
>JASLNX010000165.1 GCA_030745815.1 archaeon | reverse complement strand
TTTGCGGTCAAAACCAAGGCCCCGTCGCCCATAGTGCAGCCAATTCTTGCCCCCATCATATAATTAGTCGGCCTAAGAAGCCTGTTTTGGTGAATCGCAAACGAATTATCCCCCTTAATCAAAAGAAGCCTTTTTCCACGCGGGAGTTTTGATGCAGCCCGGCCAACATATTCAACGTAACACTCGCCAACAACAATTAGCATGTCCTTTCGGCTAATCGCTTTTGCAATCTGTTTGTGAGCCTGCTCAAGCTGCATAATAAAAAAAGGCGTACAAAATTGTTTTAAGGGGATTTGCAGAAATCAGATTGAACAAACTGGGATATGGTTCAATGAAAGAAGGAACGGCAGTAACAGCCACATAAGCAAAAGGTAAATAACTGCCATTGCAATCAATGCAGTGAGGGCAAAAGTGCACTTGTGCTTAAATGAAACCCCGCATACTTTAGGACCCCTTCTAAAATGTAAAAAACCAGAAAGCACAATAAACACAAGTGCAATTGCAAAAAACGGAAGCCTATAATCCGCAAGGCATATGCCGATCAGTCCAAACAACACCCCAAGGCCAAGAAGCGTTAGAATTATTGGGCCAACGCAACACAAAGAAGCAATTGTCCCTCCAACAGCACCGCTAAAAATGCCGCCAAAAATTGATTGCTTCAAGCAAAACACCACGTGCTTTTTCCTACAATTGATTTAGACATTGCTTGGCCCTCCTTCTTTAATAGAATTTAGTTTGACCTTTTTTTCCTCTGCCTTTATTTCCTTCCATCTTTTCCCTGCTTCCTTGGAACTTGAAACCTGTTCATCCCCAAAAACCCAGGGGGTTCTTCGCTTGAGCTTTTCGTAAACCTCGTCCAAAGCCCCTTTCAAAGTAAAAAGTCCTTTCTCTTCCGCAATAACTGAAACAAGAAGAATGTCCATTAAAAGGTCTCCCAACTCCTCTTGCATATTCTCAACATCGTTATTTTCAACCGCCTCTTTAAATTCCAAGGCCTCTGAAACAATTTCCCCGGCCTGCTTTTCAATTTCTTGCCCCTTTGTCCAAGGACACTCTTGCCTGCAAAGCAGTAAGGCCTTATGTAACTCCAAAAAGCTTTTCTCCATACAACAAAAAGTAGCCAAAAAGTTTAATAAAAAGAAACACCTTTCTTTTCTGAATGGACGCAACAGATATTGTAATTGGAGTAATCTTAATAGCAGCCCTTGCATGGGTTTCAATTATTGCCCTCAACCAAGGAGCAAATAACGCTACATTTGCAGACCTCTATACAAAAACTGCTTTGAACAAAACACTAATTTCTCACCCAGACGTTTGCCCTGAACAAATTGGGTTTGAATTAGTTGGGTCAGACAACATTTCAAGGGAGCAGTACTTTATTTCCTCAGGCTACACTGATTTCAACCAAAGCTTCTTTTGTTTTTACAAAGAAATTGGAACAGTGCCTGATTTAGCTTAGTTCAAGCATTCTGTTAATTGATTTCAGCGCGCCCTCGCGAATTTCCTCTTTAA
>JASLNX010000164.1 GCA_030745815.1 archaeon | reverse complement strand
ATTTTTTGAGAATTTCTTTATTTGCTTTTTGCTTTTGCGCGGGTGAGCAAACCCTTACGCGCAATTCATGTGGTGCGTCAAACCAGGCCACTTCAAAGTTGGCGGAGTTTGGGACCACCTTTAATTTCAAATTCACTCCTTTTTGAATACTATCGCTCAAGTAAACCCCCCAACGGGGATAAAACAAACTTTTCGCGGTAAAACCCTATTTTTCTAAAATATTATGTCGCGGAAAAGAATAAAAATGCAGGGGTTTTAAGGCCAAAACAGGGCAGTTCAAGCCACTTTGGGGCCCTTTTGCAGGTATTAATTTACTTTAAGTGGAGTTTTTCCCAGGTCTCTATTTTTACCAATGCAGTACTGCGGGTGCGTAGTTTCCTAGTAAGTATGGTCTTCATATTTTCCATAATTTTTTCCGCAGTTGTAATGTCTGTTCCAAGGCCTACGCTGGAATAAGTATTAGATAATTCGGTTCCAGATGCTCCGCTTTTTGCCACGGCTGTTTTAAATGTGTGAATAGATTCCAAGCAATTTACAACGTTAGTAACCGCTTCTTTAACCGCTTCTCTTGCAGCCTGTATTATAAGCTTACTTGGCTTTGGTCTTTTTATTTGGGCATTGAATGCCTTTAAGTGTGGCAGGATGGAACTGGCATCAGATGTATATCTCGCATACTCTACTTGCATGAACGTATTAAATTTCATCATTTGTTGTGCTAATTCTTGTCTGCGTGCTCTAGCGGCTGTTTTACCCATAACACCATGTGTCCTTTTTCCTCTCCTCTCTGGTATTCCTCCTTCGCCTGCTTTTATCATTTCTTCATCTCCCCTGTAAACGATTGGTGTGCTTTTTTGCACCTCACTATTTTTATGCTCTTTCACGTTCTTAAGTTTTATGGCGCGCTACAATAAGGGAGCTAATGCAGAGCGTGAGTTAATTCACTTGCTTTTTAAGCGGGGCCTTGCGGTTTTGCGTGTTGCAGGAAGCGGTTCAACTTCTCTTCCAAGTCCTGATGTTGTTGCAATGAAGCCAGGGATGCAGCTTGCAGTTGAGTGCAAGGCCTGGAGCAAGGCATATCTTAGAATTTCAAATGCTCAAATGGAAGAGCTTCACAAGTGGAGTGAAATGGCAGGGGCCGAACTTTATATTGCTTGGAAAATTCCAAGAAAGGGCTGGCGTTTTCTTAAACCAGAGCAATTTAATGATTCTCCAAAGGGATTTAATATCTCGTTAAAGAAAGCGTTAAGCCAGGGAATTGATTTGGGCGTTGTTCTTGGCGAGCAAAGTCAGATTGGGCAGTAGTCTGCCAGTGCTTTTTAAACCTTATTTATCACACTTTTATTGGGAGCTGTTTTAATGAGAGTTCAGTTAGATGAAATGATTGATGAAATCAAGCAAAGGCTTGGTAATTGCAAAAGCATTAGAAATCGTGTTTTGTTAGAACAGGCTCTAAATTCGCTTTTAGAGTTCAAACGTTTGAACGAAAAGAAAGTTGTCTAATTTTTTTCGTAGCGAAGTCAAGTTTTTAGTTTGCCCTTGCTCCAGTCTTCTAAAAGAATTCTTGCCGCCGCATTAAGGTCTGGAACTCCACCTGTTGAGAGCTTTTTTCTTTTTATTGCGATTTCTTCAAGGGCTTTTTCGTCCTTTCCAACAACCCCGTATTTTTTCTCCAGTTCTTTTGGATTATTCTTTTGAATAAATTCAATCAGTTTTAATGCGGCAAATTCTTTGTCACTTAGGTCTTGTACATTTTTTGCTCCAACCAGAAACAATCCGAATTCGTCTCTTTCGCCGAACGGAATTACTCCGGGCGAATCTACAAGCATTACTTCTTGGTTTAGTCTTACAAGCTGTTCGCCTCTTGTAAATCCTGCTCTTTTGCTTGTGCGAGCTACCTTTCTTCCCTTTAATGCATTTATCAAACTGCTTTTGCCAGTGTTTGGATATCCAATAACTCCAATAACTGCTGTTCCTTTTTTGGCAATTCCTATTTCGCGCATTATTCTGTTAATTCCTTTTTTGTCTTTGGCACTTAAGAACACGCAAACAGCTGGTCGTAAAATTCCTCGTTTTGCTCTTTTTGCTCTTTCTTTTGAAACAAGGTCTGCTTTGTTAATTGCAACAATTAGCTTTTTTCCAGAGTCAATAACTTTTTTTTCCAAATCGCTGTTTCTGGTTTCTTCTGGAAAGCGGGCGTCAATAACCTCTATTACTATGTCAGATTGCCATATTACCCTATTAACCCGTGAAGCAAACCCTCTTCCCATCAAATCACCAAAGCTAATTATTAAATATCCCTTTTGTTATATTAATGGTAATATGCCAACAAAAACATATCTCGTTCTAGCCCTTGCGCTAATGCTTGCGCTTTCAGGTTGTATTCAGCAGCCGATTGAAGAAGAAGATGATTTAATTACCGGGGCAGACGATGAAGAGTATACTCCTAAACCGATTTTTGATGGCACTGCAGATCCTTCACCGGCTCCAATTCCTGGTAACTGTGATGCAATGGAAACTCAGTTTGAAAAAGACCAGTGCACTTTCGGTGCGGCTATTGAGGCCGACGACCCTGCGCCGTGCGCCGGAATTTCAGAGCAGTGGTTGCGAAACAATTGTATTTCGGGAATTGCAAGGGTAAATCTTGACACATCTGTTTGTTCTGAAATGGAGAGCGCTTACGGTTCTGACAACACAAATGTGAAAAATTCCTGCATTTCAGAGGTTGCTATTGAAGTGTTTTACAAAGACGAGTGCTTTAATCTTAGAGGGTCGCTTTGGGAAGTTCGCTGTGCTGACAATATGGAAAAGCGCTTTACCCAAGAGTGCATTGAACTTGAGTCGCAAGCGTGGGACTCACTTTGTTGGGATAAAGCAATGCAAATTTGTAACGAAATTTCTTCACAGTCTTGGAGAGATGTTTGCATTAAAAAGTCTGCAATTGAATCCGGGGAAGAGGAGAAGTGCATGGGATTACACGGGTTTGAAAGAGACACGTGTATTGAAGAAATAGCGGCTGCTTACAAAAACGCAGAAATTTGCGAAAGCATTTTGGATGCACAGATAAAGCAGATTTGTATTGAAAGAGTGGGCACTGGACCTAATCCAACTCTAGAGTAGTTTTAAATCGCCTAAAAATTTATCCAATTCTATTTCTTCAGCTGGGCCTATTGCAATGCAGGTTGGCTCACCCGGAGTTATTTGTGTTAGCCCTGCGTCCTTAATTAGTGCGGCTGGAAATAGCTTTTTCATTTTTTGAAACAGTTCAAGCAGTTCTCGTTTGCTTCCAATTTTTAGCACAATTTTTTTCATTCCCTGCTGTTTCCACTCTTCAATTATTTTGGAGTCTGCTTTTTCAAGAACTTCAACGCTTGCGTGGCTTGCTTGCGCTGCAATTTTTCCTTTTCCCATGCCCAAATCGGCTCTTACAACAATTGCTTGTTTTAAGTTCATAATAATCATTTCTTCTTTTTCTTTTTATACTCTTCTATTGCCTTTTGTAGTCCGTCAACTGCTAGAACACTGCAGTGAAGTTTTGCAGGGGGCAATCCGCCAACATAATCTGCAACGTTTTCTCTTGTAATCTTTTCAGCTTCCGCAAGTTTCATTCCCTTAACTATTTCAGTTAAAGCGGAGCTTGTTGCAATTGCGGCAACGCATCCAAATGTTTTTACTTTAATGTCGTCAATTACTTCTTCACCGGTTTTGTTCTTACCAACTTTTAAGTAAACCCACATTAGGTCTCCGCAGGTTGGGTTTCCTACTTTTCCAACGGCGTCAGCGTCCTTTATTTCTCCAATATTTTTTGGGTGTCTGAACAAATCCATTACTTTTTCCGAATACATTTTCTTCCTCCTTACTGCTTGTGCTTTTCCTCAAATCCTTTTTCATACTTACTAATATTTGTGCCTTTCCTAAGCGGGCTTATTTCTCGTAACTTTGCAACAATTTCCCCAAGTTTTTCAACAGTGTAATCCAAGTCCTTTTCAGAAGTACTTCGCCCCAGGGTAAATCTCATTGAGCCGTGTGCTTGCCATGGCTTTAGTCCAATTGCCAATAGAACATGGCTTGGACTCAGGTCTTTTGTGCTGCACGCACTTCCTGTGGAGCAGGCAATTCCTGCGTCGTCAAGCATTAAAACTATGCTTTCCCCTTCCACAAAGTCAAAGCCAATATTTACATTGTTACTTAATCTGGTTTTTCCAATTGCTGGGCCGTTTGTCCAAGAGTTTTCAATTCCAAGGCCTTTTTCCACAAGTCCTTTTGCAAGCTTTCTTTCCCTT
>JASLNX010000163.1 GCA_030745815.1 archaeon | reverse complement strand
TCATTACCAATGTTGCGGAAAAGGCAAACCAGTGTCTATCAGCATTACTAGGGAAAAATAAAAGAATATACAAGCGGGAAATGGAAGAAGTAATGGAAGCCCTAGTCCACGCACCCTAGGCTTCTTTTCTTTGCACAAAATTATTATTTACTTAGTCCAGCTTTTCTCTTTCGCGAATAATTTGCATTAAGTCCTTGAACTTGCTTAACGTGTCCAATTCTTCTTCTCCAACAATTGGAACGTGTCCAACGCTTCTATACTTTACGCTCTTAGTAATTATCAAGGGCTTGCTTTCAAAAGCGTTCTTTGTTTTTCCAAGAGTAACTGCCTTCTTTTCAATGTCAATTTTTTGTCCGCCCTTCCCAATAACCAAATCCTCTGAACCATGGCTAAACGCCTTAAACGGCGCGTGCTTAAAAACAGCAATTTTCACTCCCAAATCGTGAACCTTTCCCAGCGCTCGGTCCTCAATGTCTTCACTGTAAAGACCCTTCCCGGATTTTTTTGCTAACTTTTCGTCAACAAACAAGTCAATCTTTTTCACAAGGTTTGTTGAAAGAGCGTCTTCAAGTCGTTCAGCTGTTTCAAGTGACGCCGACGCCCCCTTTTCATACCTGTGAACTGATTCAACAGTACTTCCAGCACGAAGAGCAAGTTCTTGCAGGGTTAAACCAAGCTCTTTTCGTTTCTCCCGCAGCTTTTCCTTATCAAGTTCAACAATGCTTTTTCCCTTAAAGTATTTTACCGAAGGAAACTTTTCGTTCAACAAATCCCTAAAGCTTCGCAAGTTTAACGCAGTTAAACCGTATCTTTCGTAAAGCACTCCGTTGCTAAGTGAAAACGCCTTGCTTTTTTCTCCAATAACAATTACTGTTGCATTAAAAAGTCCAGAAATTTTTCTAAGTTCTTCAGCGTGCTCTTCTCGCAGTGCATCAATGTTGTTGAAGACCTTTACAACAAGCATCATTCCAGTTCGCTTTGCAACCAAATCAAAACAGGTGTTGCTATGGAGAAAGCTTTCAACTGAAAAGCCTTTTTCTTTAAGTAGAGCAATTGCCTTGAGTAAAGTTGTTTCGCGCACTTACAACACCCCTGCTAAAAATCCAATTAATGCAATTAGCATTGAGGCCTTTGAAATTACCTGCGCTTTTGAAAACTCGTTTCCAGCTGCCTTTACATAGCTTGCAACAAACCCAATGTTTGCGATGGACATAAGCACTGCAAAGTAAAAGTTTCCAAAAATTCCCAACCAAAGCGGAATGTACACAAGTAAGATAGCTTCCAGTGAATAAAACAAAACAAAGAGCTTCACAGTTTTTTGCGAAATAAGCATTGGAAGGCTTACCTTAAATCCCTTGTCAGCTTTTACGTCCTCCAAATCCTTAATTAGTTCCCTTGCAACATTTGCCGAAAGTGCTGCGACAGCCAAAAAAGCAACAGCTTCAAAATTGCCAACCAACGAGGCTCCAAAAATTAAAGTAAAAGCTGTTCCTGACGCAACAACAAAGTTTCCAACATACTTTGCTTTTGCAAGAAGCCAGCTGTAAAGAATCAAAACCGCAGTAAATGCCAGGGTGATTGCAAACGCTAGCAGTGGGAGGAAATAAAATGCAAGAGCGTTTCCCAACAGGAAAAGAATTGCAGTGTAAACCAGCGCGGTCTTCGCAGAAACTTGCCCGCTTGCAATTGGCTTTCCTGGTTTAAGCTTTTTGTCAATTTCAAGATCAAAGAAATCGTTTACTACCATGCCCCCGCCGCAAATAAGAAAAGCCACAGCCATTGCTATAGTAATGGGGAAGTTTAATTGCAGGGCCGAGGACGAAATGGCAAAACCAATGAATGTCCCAAGCGTGGCCATTAAACAATTTATTGGGCGAACTAATTCAACAAAAGCCTTTAAATTCATCTAAATCATAGTGTTTTATAATGATTAAATATCTATTCTTTTACGAAATCAAACATAATATTTTGAGGTGGTTTAGTGTTTTTAGCGGGAGAAGTTCTTGAAAAAGTGCGAAAGGAAAAGCCTTTAGTGCACCATATAACAAACTGGGTTACTATTTATGACTGTGCAAACGTTGTGAGAACAATTGGAGCGTTTCCAGTAATGGCTCATGCAATAAATGAGAGTCCACAAATGCAATCAATTTCCAGTTCCCTTGTTTTAAACATTGGAACATTAACATCAGAACTTGTTGAGTCAATGATTGAAGCCGCAAAATCAGCAAACCGATTAAACCACCCAGTTGTTTTAGATGCGGTTGGCGTTGGGGCGACTGACCTTCGAACAAAAAAGGCAAAAGAAATTCTTAACTCAGTAAAAATTGACGTTTTAAAAGGAAACAAAAGTGAAATTGCAAAGCTTGCTGGAGCAGACGTTTTTACCAGAGGAGTTGAAGCAATGGAGGTTGACGAAAACCTTTCAGAACTTGCAGAAAACCTTGCAAACGATTGGAACAACACAGTTGTTATTACCGGAGCGCATGATATTGTTGCCACAAAAAATAAAACTTATGTTGTGAAAAACGGGCACGAAATGCTTGGCAAATTTGTTGGAACAGGATGTATGGTTACATCAGTAATAGGCTCTTTTGTTGCTGTTGAACCAGATTATGCTAAGGCAAGTGCTTCAGCTCTAGCCTACTTTGGAGTGGCAGCAGAACTTGCGATTGAAAAGAAAAAAACTCCCGCCGCATTCAAGCAACAGTTCTTTGACGAACTGTACGAACTTGAAGCAAGCGAACTAAACGAGATGCAGGAGATTGAGGAATTGGAATGAAGCTTCGAGGGCTTTATTTCCTCACTGATTCCAGCCTTTCAAAGCAAGGTATTGTTGAGGACGTAAAACAAGTTTTAAGTGCCGGTTGTAAAA
>JASLNX010000162.1 GCA_030745815.1 archaeon | reverse complement strand
TACTGACAAAACAGTGCAGGTTGCAAAGCAGGCTAAGGCAAACAAGGTTGTTTCGCACCCAAAAAACGCAGGCCTGGGAATTACTTTTAAGGACGGAATTTGGGAAGCACTAAAAATGGGTGCTGACTTAATTGTGAACATTGATGCAGACGGGCAGTTTAATCCAAAGGATATTCCAAAACTTATTGCACCAATCCTAAATGGGACGGCTGACGTTACCACTTGCAGTCGCTTTAAGGACAAGGCTCTTGAAGAAAAGACGCCGGGCATTAAGAGATTTGGAAATATGTTTTTTACAAAGCTTGTGAACTTCCTTACAAAAGAAAATTTTACAGACACCCAGTGCGGATTTAGAGCTTACTCAAAGGAAGCAGCTCTACGAATGAATCTGTTTGGAAAGTTTACGTATACACAAGAATCGCTTCTTGATCTAATTAACAAGGGCATGCGAATTGACGAGGTTGCCTGCAGAGTTGAAGGGCAACGCGATGGGGAAAGTAGAATTGTAAAGCACTGGTGGACATACGGCATAAAGGCGTTACTAATTATCACAAGAAATGTGCGAGATTACAGACCGCTGCAGTTTTTTGGCGGGCTAGGGATTTTAGTTACCGGCGCAGGGGTACTTTACGGAGCAATCCAGTGGACTAGGTCACTGGCACCAGGTGCCGATATTCCCTTCTGGAGAATTATTTTAACCTTTCTGTTAATTCTAGTTGGAGCACTAATGATTGTTCTTGCGCTAATTGCTGACATGAACAGTAGGCAAAGAACGTTGCAAGAAGAGACCCTTTACAAACTAAAGAAGCAGGAAATCGCAACCATTGCAAAAGGGGGCAAGTAAATGCCAAAGCCTTTGAGTGAAAGAAAAACTATTCTCTTGGTTCAACCAGCAATAAGAAAGGTAATGAAGCCACGAATTCCAATTAATCTTTTGCCGCTTGGTTACACTTTAAGACAAGCCGGTTTTAAGCCGGTGATAATTGACCTTAGGCTGGACGATTTTGACGAAGTTAAGA
>JASLNX010000161.1 GCA_030745815.1 archaeon | reverse complement strand
TGAAACCTTAAAAGTCGGTGAGTTGGCAATAGTTGATTTTCCTACGGGGCTTGGGTGGGGGTTTACAATATTAAAAAAAACTGCTAGTGGAGATTACATTGATATAACTAAAGTTGTAACTGAACTAATGGCAGAACAAGCTGCATTTGGCGGACATGCTGGAGTAAAACTTCCTAATGAAGTTTTGGGCGAAATGCGAAAAGCTGGATTTTTTGGAGTAGATTTTGACGTTGCCATAAATGAGGTAATGGCTGAAGTAGCAAAAATGCCAAGGTATGCAAACTACTTTAAGCCCCCTAAAACAGTTTCCCCTAGCGCCAACGGAATCGTCACGCCTGCCCAGTGCAGTTGTGTTGTAAACATTCCAGTACAAGGTAATGAGGTAATCATATACTCTTCTCCAAGGCCGGGCTTAGACCAGCTTGTAAAGTTTGAAAAGGTAACAAACATGGGAAAAATTTCAACAAGAGCAACAGTCAATACTGCGGCCGGGGAAAATATTACACAAATTGCTATTGGTTCGGTTGAAGGCGGGGCAATTGTTCAAATGCCAGCGCTAAATGGTAAAGTAACTGCAGGCACTAATCCGGGGTTGCAAATAACTGATGTTGACTTTGAAGCCATTAATCAAGTTAGAATAACTGTTTCAGACCAATTGAATAGCGCTGCCGAGGCAACGCTTGTGCAACAAGGTGGTGAAAAGATTTTATTTATAAAAGCTAGGAAATTAGACAATATTGTTCTATCTGGAAAAGATGCCGTTCCTGTTACTACTGTTACAATTCCCGTTCCAACAGTGAACACGATTCCACAGTTGGATCCTAAGCTGGTTGAAGGATGGCTATCTGCTGATGCCGGCGCTTTTGGCAAAGTTGTAAGGCAGAAAGTACTTGACAATGTACGGCGTGTTTCGTTCAATGATTTTAGCACAGAGCTCACTGCAAACACAAAGAGGCTGAATACAGTACTTGCTGAAACCGATGAACCATTTGCGGTTTTGCTTGAATTTAGACCCTCCAAATCAAGGCGATGGGTTTTTGATCTTGCTAAAGACAGCTTTACTAAAAAACCTAGCGTCGTAACCTATATGCCTCATCCTATGGAATCATTTTCCAAGGTGGCCCAAAGAGCAACGGACAAGAAAATCAACACTTTTGTGATAATGGATGATGCAACATACACTGGGCTAGCTACCGATGCCTCTAATTCAATTACAATGCGTTCAATCAAGAAGGTTTCCGATTGGTACAAGACAATGATGCCAACGGTAAAGCCTAAATTTATTGTTTCAATGCCATATGCCACTAAAGAGTCTACAGCATTTTTTGAGGCATTCCCTGATGCCAGTGTGCGAGTTGTAAATAATACTAAAATGAAGACCCTTGGAGAGATTTTAACTTCCGACGAATTAAAGTATATTGAAGCTTTAGATCCTTCAAGTGCTGGAAGGGTTGTTACCACTTTTGACCACAAACTCCCTGACGCTGCATCTCACGCTAAGCCTGTGAGTGAGTTGTATTTTGAAGGGGCCAAATCACCTTACAAAATACCCGGAACCGAATATTTTGAAAGCGAACAGTTGGATTTTTATAATTGGTATAGGTATGGTAGATTTGTGGACGAGACACAGTCAACTGCTTTGCCTGCGCCAAACGTAAAAGATGTTTTGCCTCCAAATTTTGAATCATCCTGGGCACAACCTCAACAAGAAGCATTTTTGAGAAATCTTATACAGGACATTAGAACAAATTCAGCTAACTATCCAAGAGAATTTGTTACAAGAGCAACCCAACAATATGACGAAATTGTTGCAGGCTGGCTTGAAAACTAAATTGGGCCTAAAAACTTATTCTACTAATCCTTTTCCTTTACAGCGTTTTCTATTTTTTCTCGCTTAAATCCTTCAATAATTATTCCGTCAATGTCTAAAACTGGCAGTTCAACTTCGCGGTTTCCCTCTTCTCTTACAGTTCTTCTCTTTTGAACCATTTCCTTGGCCTTTGCCTTGTCGGCCATTACGTCAAATTCTTCAAACTCAACGTTTAGCCTCGTAAGTAGCGCCTTTGCGGTTCTGCACTTCACACAACCTGGAATACTGTAAACAATTACACCCATTTTACCCTCTCCTGTTTAAAGAGAAGACCGAAACCAATTAATAGGTTTACCCAGATAAAATTAATTGGTGAGTTCCTTTGGGAAAACTTGTTTTAGGTGTTCTAGCTAGCACTCGCGGCACAGATTTGCAGGCAGTAATTGATGCAATAGATGCCGGGAAGCTTGAAGCAGAAATAGCCTGCGTAATATCAAACAAGGCAGACGCTTTTGCCTTAGAGCGCGCAAAAAAGCACGGAATTGAAGCAATCTTCCTCAATCCCGACGAATTCGGTTCAAAGGAAGAATACGACTCCAAGCTAGTTGAACTGCTTAAAGAAAAAGGAGTCCAGCTTGTTCTTCTCATTGGATACAACAAATTTGTAACAGAACCATTCCTTAAGGCCTTTGAAAACAAGGCCATGAACATTCACCCATCACTTCTTCCAGCATTCAAAGGATGGGACACAAACGTGCACCAGGATGTTTTAGATTCAGGTTGCAAGATTTCAGGTTGTTCGCTGTTCTTTGTAACAAGCGAGCCAGACGCCGGTCCAATTGTTGCGCAGAAAGCAGTTTCCATTGTAGAGGGCGAAACAGCTGATTCGCTTAAGGAAAAGGTTCAGGCTGCCGAGGCCGAAGTAATTGTTAAGGCCGTGCAAGATTTTGGCCAGGGCAAATTAAAGGTTGAAGGAAAAAAGGTTAGGGTGGTAGAGTGAGCGCGCGAAAGAGGGCATTAATCTCAGTTTCAAACAAGGACGGTTTGGAAGTTCTTGTAAAGGCATTAAAAAAGCACAATTTTGAAATCATTTCAACTGGTGGAACAGCCCGAGCAATTGAGGCGGCTGGAGTTAAGGTTACACCGGTAGAGGATGTAACAGAAGTTAAAGAAATGCTTGACGGGCGAGTTAAAACACTTCATCCAAAAATTCACGCAGGAATTTTGGCTTTGAGGGACAGCAAAAAGCACATGAAGCAGTTAAAGGAATCAAACATTATGGCAATTGATTTGGTTGTAGTAAACCTTTATCCCTTCAGGCAAACTGTTGAAACCAATGCACCGCTTGACGAAATAATTGAAAACATTGACATTGGCGGGCCAACCCTTATTAGGGCTGCTGCAAAAAACTTTCAGGACGTTGCAATTGTTGTAAAGCCGTCTCAGTACAAGCCACTTATTAAAGAGCTTTCAGAGAATAAGGGCGCAATTTCTTTGAAGACCAGAAAACTGCTCGCCGCAAAAGCGTTTGAACACACGGCGTACTATGACACCACAGTAAACGCTTTCCTGCACCAAAAGTTTAATCCAGACGAACTCTTTCCAACAGATTTTAGTATGAATTATCGCAAGGTAATGGATCTCAGATATGGTGAGAACCCGCATCAAAAGGCTGCTCTTTACAAGGAAAGTTTTGTTCGAAATCCAAGCGTTGCAAAAGCAAAGGTCTTAAACGGAAAACCGCTTTCCTTTAACAATATTATTGACGGAAACGACGCTGTTGCGGTTGTGCAAGAATTCCCGGAACCGGCGGCATGCCTAATAAAGCACAATAATGCCTGCGGGGCAGCTGTTGCTGCAAGCGTTTTTGAGGCCTTGGAAAAAGGTCATCAGTGCGATACAAAAAGTGCGTTTGGTTCAATAATTGCGCTGAACCGAAAGTGCAATCTTGAAACTGCTAAAAAGATTACTTCCTTTTTTAACGAAGTGGTTATTGCGCCGGGCTATGAAGGAGACGCGCTTGACGAACTTAAGACGAAGAAAAACCTTCGCGTTCTAAAGTTGCCTGGGATTGACCAGCACTCTCCTGCTGAAGGCCTTGACTACAAAAAGGTTGAAGGCGCTCTTCTTGTTCAAACAAAGGACGAAATAACTGACGAGGAAGCAAACTTAAACGTTGTTTCTGAAAACAAGCCGTCCAAGGAACAAATGAAGGATTTGCTTTTTGCTTGGAGAATTGTAAAGCACATTAAAAGTAACGCTGTTGTTATTGCAAAAGACCAAGCAACTGTTGGAATTGGTGCAGGGCAAATGGCCCGCGTTGACTCTGTTGAAATTGCGGTAAATAAAGCACATGGAAAGGAAAAAGGAGCAGTTCTTGCATCAGACGGATTTTTCCCGTTTAGGGACAATGTTGATTTGGCTGCTGAAAAGGGAATTGTTGCAATAATTGAACCAGGCGGAAGTATTCGCGATCAGGAAATAATTGACGCGGCAAACGAGAAGGGAATTGTTCTGGTTTTTACCGGCGTAAGGCACTTTAAGCACTAATTTTGCAATTGGCCCCGCAGAAAACTATATTAATGAGGTTGCCAAACATGCTATTACTTGAAGTTATTTAAGTAATTTTTTGGGTTGATTTGGCGTGAGACTTGCAATTAAGGTAACTCTAATTCTTTTGCTTTTGTCACTTGCAGGTGTCTTTGTTGGGTCGTTTGTGTTCTTTACTTCTGCAAGAGATATTATGCAGGAAACAATTGGAACTCACAATATGCATTTAGTGCGGCAGTCGCTTAGTGAAATAGACCAAGATATTTACGAACACATTGGAGACTGGGAGTTGTATTCCAAAGGCACTGTAACACAAGTAATTGTTAGTGAGTCCAACAAAGAATTTGAAGCGTTGGAGGATATGCAAAAGTATATTGATAAACAGGAACGTGAGTGGACATCTAGTGCGCCTGAAACAATAACTCCTTTTATGAAGGGATTAATGAGCACTGCGTTGTCTGCTAGGATGAGAGAAAAAATTTGGCTACTTGAAGAAAGTGCGGGCTACAAAGTTTACGGTGAGGTTTTTGTTACAAACAAGTATGGGGCAGTTGTAGCAATGACTGGGAAAACAACTGATTACTTTCAGGCGGATGAAGAGTGGTGGCAAAAAGCAAAGGCAGATGGCATATCAGTAGAAGATGTTACTTTCGATGACAGCGCCAATATTTACGCCATAAGTTTAGCTAATAAAATAACTGATGAAGAAGGAAATTTTGCAGGGGTACTTAAAGCAGTTCTTAATATTAGAGAGGTTGTAGACCATGTTAAGGGCTTACGGGCTGAAGTTTTGTATGATGAATTTAAAATAACCCAGCTTGAATTAATTAGCGGGGACGCTAAATTAATTTATTCGACCGAATTTGGTTCTGTCTTTTTTGATGACTTGCCAGAGGATGAAGAAGATCAATCATACCACTTTGAGCTTATTGAAGGCAAACCAAGCTCAGGATATCAAATAATTCAAGAAGATCCAGAGGGAGAGGTTTTACTAGCTTACACTGTCTCAAAAGGGTTTAAGGGGTATAAGGGCCTGGGTTGGCTTTTGGCAATGGAACGAGACGCTGTCGAAGTGTTTGCCCCAATTGACAAGCTAATGCGCGTGGTAATCTTAAGCTCACTTGTTGTACTGGTACTGGTTTTGGTTGTTGGATTTGTTTCGTTTAAGTTAATTATAACAGACCCAATTGAGGAACTAAGGGATGTTGCAAGAAAGATTGGCAGTGGAAACCTTTCTGCAGAAGCAGATATTGACTCCAACGACGAACTTGGTCAGTTGGCAAGAGAGTTTCACAAAATGTCTGTTAAACTAAGGCTTTCAAAAGAAAAACAGGCAAGATCTGCTCGCCAACGAAGAGTAAGGCCAAGGATTTAGATATAGGGAAGGATTAAAAAGAACTTAAGCTCTTAAATAATTGATTTTTTATGCCATGGTTAATTATTGCAGGTTTTGTTCTGGTCTTTATAGTGGCCTTGTCAATTCGAATTCTAACCGAATGGCAAAGGGGGGTTGTTTTAACCCTTGGAAGGTTTTCAAACGTTAGAGGACCTGGCTTAAATTTTATTGTTCCGTTCATTCAAAGAATGATTACGGTTGACATGAGAATCAACACAATTGATATTCCAAAGCAGGAAGTAATTACAAAAGACAACATTACTCTTCTGGTTAACGCAGTTGTTTACTACAAGGTTGAAAATGCTGCTCACGCGGTAATAAAGATTACAAATTATGGCTACGCCCTAAAACAATACACTCAAGGTGCATTAAGAGATGTTATTGGAAACAGCGAAATGGACGTTGTTTTAAGTGAAAGAGAGGTTGTAAGTGACGAGATTAAGAAAATTGTTGACGCTGAAACAGATGATTGGGGAATTGACGTAACTGCTGTAAAAATTCAGGAAGTGGAATTGCCTGCTGAAATGAAAAGGGCAATGGCAAAACAGGCCGAAGCTGAAAGAGAGAAGAGGGCTGCAATAATTATTTCAGAAGGAGAACTCACTGCATCAACAAAGCTTGCAAAGGCCGGAGAAAACCTTTCCAAAAGTAAAGGCGCACTGCACCTTCGAACTCTTAGAACGATTAAGGAAATTTCAGCCGACCCAAGCGAAAAGATTGTCATATTCCTTCCAAGCGAAGCAGAGGACATGATTAAAAGAGTTCTTGGAAAGAAGTAGTTCTACTTATGCACGTTTTAGATCCAAGCAAACGATACTTTCAAATTGCCTTCAATTATGACATTGGCCTTGCTGAAGGAATAATTCCAACTCTTCCAAGAGATGACCGAATTATAATTGAGGCAGGAACCCCTTTCATAAAACGCTATGGCGAAGCTGGGATAAGAAGAATTGCATCGCTTTGGCCTGGAATTGTTGTTGCAGACATTAAAACCGTTGACGGAGCAGAACAAGAAGTACAAGAAGCCTACAGCGCAGGCGCTTCAGCAGCAACAGTTATTGGAACCGCTTCAAAGGAAACAATTGACCTCTTTATTAAAACGTGCGATGACCTCAAAATGGATTCAATGGTTGACCTGCTAAATGTTGAGCGCGTAATGAAGGTTTTATGGCCTCTTAAAAAACCACCTTCAGTTGCAGTAATTCACCGCGGCCGAGACGAGGAATCTAGCTTTGGAGCCTTAATTAAATACAAGCAAATTGTAAAGATAAAAGGAAAGTACGATGTAATGATTTCTGCAGCAGGAGGCGTTGACCTTAGAGAAGCACAGAGTGCAATGTTTAACGGAGCAGAAATAGTTGTTGCAAACCTTGTTCGCCCAGGCGATCCGTGGGCAGGAATTCCAACAAACTCAAACATTGCTGAAATGGCGCAAAGGTTTTTGGACTCAATTCGGTAAAGGTGATCTAAATGGGACTTTTTGGAAAAATTCTTGGACGCGAAGAACTAAAATCTGGGTTAGAACCACAAGCAGGTAAGCAGCAAGTTGGAAACTCGCCTGCTTCCGCAATAGGGGCACAGGGCGGAAACGTTTTCAGAGTAAAAGACATTTATCAAATAACTGGAATTGGAATTGTTGCAGTCGGAGTTGTTGAAAGTGGAACAATTTGCCCTGGGCAAAAAACTCTCTTGAATGGCAAGCAGGCAATGATTAAAACTATTGAAGCAAAGCACCAGGTTCTTGAAAGTGCGGTCAAGGGTCAGAGTATTGGAATAAACCTTAAGGGTGTAAACAAAGAGGATTTACAGCCTGGTATGTCTCTTAATTTCACATTAGTTAATTTTTAAAGCTTTCAATGCCTCAAATATACGTGCTGCCGGCGTGGCGGAGCGGTCAAACGCGACGGCCTTGAGAGCCGTTGTCCGAAAGGACGCGCAGGTTCAAATCCTGTCGCCGGCGTAGAACTTTTTTGGAACAAAAACCTTTGGTTTCCTTTCAAAAAGTTCACAAAAAGATTTATTTGCAGGGATGGCGGAGTGGTTAAACGCGCCAGCTTGGAAAGCTGGTTCCTTCACGGGAGCGCGAGTTCGAATCTCGTTCCCTGCGCTTTAAAGCAATAATTAAAAACTGTCCCTGCGCATGTATTTATGTGGTTTAATGGGGATACTTAAGAGAAAACAAATTCCTTTGACTGGTAAGCCAAAAAATGGTCTGGAAGCAATAAGACTCAAAGAAAGATTGAAGAGAAATCGCAGAATCCGGGCTGGGCCGGCTGCCAGTAAGATTGCAAATAAGTATGTTGAAGCAGTTGGGGGGCCAATTGGCCCTGTGGCTATAGGTGTAATTGGGAAAGCTAGTTTAAGCGAGGCAATGGCCCAAAGGCACAGGGCTGCAAAAAATCTTACTAGGCTAAGAACTTGGGTTCCAAGATTGGCAAAGTTAAAGACCAAGTTCAAGTCAAAGTCTAAAGCCAAGCAGTAATTCGCTTTTAAATCTAATGCTTTATTTTAATGTTATGAAGAAGCTGTTATTTGTTCTGATTTTGGCATCTTTGTTGCTTGCTGGTTGCACGCAGCCTGAAGAGAATCCAGTGAATGGAAACGGCGTTGAACCAATTGGAGGGGACATTTCAATGGAACTAATTGAAACAGGAGACACTGTAAAAATAGAGTATGAGGGAAGTTTGGAGAACGGTGAAGTTTTTGACTCAACCGAAAAGCACGACGGAGTGCCACTTGAATTTGTTGCCGGAGCAGGCCAAATGATTAAGGGCTTTGACGAGGCAGTTATTGGAATGAGATTAAACGAAGAGAAAACAGTTACCTTGGAGCCGGCAAAGGCTTACGGGCCAAAGGATGAAAGCAAAATTGTTGAGATTTCAAAGGAAAACTTTGGAGACTTTTGGAGCCAGCTAAAGGTTGGAATGCCAGTTTCAAGTCCTCAAGCAGGCAACGGAACAGTTCTTGAAATGAATGAGGATTCGGCAAAGGTTGATTTTAATCACAATCTTGCAGGCAAAACTCTTATTTTCAAGATAAAGGTTGTTGGGATTGAAAAATAGCAACCTGCTTCTTTTTTCTTTTATTATTAAATTCGGTTGATTGGAAATAAATATTATTTATTAATTTTTGTTAGATTAATGAATTTATTCAATTCTCCAAGGTCAACTTTATAATCCGTTTTAATAAATCCCTTTTTAACAATTGTTATGGGTGATCCTTTTTGTGGTATTTTAGGCATATACTCGTTGTAGGAATTGTTTTCAAACATTAACTGAACCAGCCCCATGTGCCCCTGCATTTTTTCATCCTTAAAAGAAAAATCAACTCGTATGTAGTTAATTCCTTTAGTTGCTTCAGGAGGCATATTTATAGATTCAACAATCTTGTTGGTTTCATCTGTAACCTTTATAACTTGGCCGATTATTTCTTCACCACTCATTGTATCTCACTATCTCCTGATTTATCCTACTAAAAAGACGAAGGCAAATATTAAAAGCCTTTATTTCCCCATTATTTCTGTAAACGAATTTATTCTGCGGGAGTCCGATAGTGGCCAATTCGGCCAGGTTGAGGGCCTGGTGGCTTAGTGCCTACGGGAGTTCGAATCTTCCCTCCCGCATTACAATCCAGGGCAAAAACCTTTGGATTCTTTTTGGTTTACGGTAACCGCAACCTTTAAATCCATTAAAACTCTTTTCTTTGCGGTAAGTTATGCTTTTTGAGGTAGGGTTATTTGTGGTGTCGTTGGCCTTTCTTGTGAAGGGTGCAGACTTGATTGTTGATTCGGCTGCAAGGATTGCAAAGCAGTTTGGAATAAGCGATTTTATAATTGGCTTAACAATTGTTGCTGTTGGAACGTCTCTTCCAGAGCTTGCTGCAAGTGTTACTGCTTCCTTTTACGGGGACACGGCATTGGCAGTTGGAAATGTTATTGGAAGTAATGTTGCAAATATTGGGCTAATTGTTGGAATTGTTGGGGCAATAACAATCATTAAAATTGATAAGGAAATTCACACAAGAGACGGCTTTTTTATGCTTCTTGCCGTTATTTTGTTCTATATTTTTGCATTGGACGGCTTAATTTCAAGGTTTGAGGGGGGTTTCCTGCTATTACTGTTCTTTGCCTACATCATGTTCTTCTTAGCGGTTAAGAAAAAGTTTAGGCAGGAATTTAAGTTTAGGCAGTATATTTCAGAGGTTGTTGGGGTAAGGCGAAGTGCAGCCATTCCCGAACTTGAGTCAAATTTGTACGCTGGATTGGACTACTATGCCTACAAGGAAATTTTGAAAGGAATATTTTTCGAATTAAGAAAGGTTTTAACAACAGCAACTGAAGAGATTGCCGAGCAATCCAGGCAAATTAAATATTTGATTAAACAGCTGGTTTTCTTGTTATTGGGGGTAATAATTGTGGTTGTTGGAGCCCAATTGTTAGTGCAGTCAGTTGATGCATTTCCAATTCCTCACCTTGTAACAGGAATGCTTTTTGTAAGTGTTGGAACATCTCTTCCAGAACTTGCAGTTGCCTTTTCTGCTATTAAGAAAAAGTACCAGAATATAATGGTTGGAAACCTTATTGGAAGTAATATTACAAACATTTTTCTGGTAGCTGGTTTTTCTGCTATTGCAAACCCGCTTGTTATTACTCCGCAAGTAATTGGAATATTTTTTCCGTTTCTTATTGGAATAACCTGGTTGCTTCTTGTATTTAGCCGAAACGACCACAAGCTGAACCGAATTGAGGCACTTACTCTTTTAGTAATTTACACTGGGTTCTTTGCCTATTTATTGGCAAGTTCTGGCCTTATTTAGCGGGCGGCAAATCGTTTAAAATGGGGTCTGCGTTAAATTATGTATGAGGGTTCTTGTTTCTTTCTACAGTAAAACAGGCAGAACAAAGCGCGTTGCCGAAGAGCTTGTTAAAGATTTTGGAGAAGGGCATGAAATTGTAGTGCATGAGATTATTCCAGAAGAAGATCTTAAGGCAGCAAAATATCCAAAGGGTGGAAAGAACATTGGCCTTGTAAAG
>JASLNX010000160.1 GCA_030745815.1 archaeon | reverse complement strand
CAATTTCAACCCCCACTGCCAGAGAGTTAAATCATTTAATTGATAAAATTAGGGGATTTAACGGAGTTCTTGAAACTGAAAGTTTTTTGGTTGTTGAAAAGAGGTAAGGACTCAACTTTTTTGTTCTTAGAAACCAATTTATATAACTTGCAACATTATTTTTGTGGTTTTTTATGGGCGAAAAGCAACTTGTTGGAATGCTATTACTTGGCATGGCCATTGGAACTTATCTTCCGCCACTTCCTGAACCAGTGTCAGCAATAAATCCTTTTGTGGGCTTAATTTTCCTGGTGCTTGGCGTTATAATGTTTATCAAAGGATAGAAAAATCGGCTTCGCTAATTGCTACACTTTTGTTCGTTGAACGTTTATTTTTTCGCTTCACCAAATCACTCTCCCGAGTTTTAGAAAACCTTTTAAATGCTGAAATCCTATACCTTGTCGGAGAGATGGTTTGTTAATTATACAAGGCATCAGAAAAGGCTGGTAAAAGGATACAAGCTCTCCCCGCTTAAGGGGCATCGAAGAAAAAGTATCTCTTTCTTACCGCTTAACCATCTTCTCCATTTTTTTCTCTCACAGCTTTTAGCAGCTTACCTTTAAATACTAGTTTGAATCTGTTTATGTTATGCCCCCAATAAAAAAGCGCAAACCACTTGTTACTGGTGAGATGAAGCTAATAAGGCGCGGTCCTGTTCCAACGAGGAAGGGCTTGCCGCTTGTTACCGGTGAGATGAAGACAATAAGGGCGAAGGGCGCGAAGAAACCTAGGTCAAGATAAATTTTGCGTGAAATTTATCAGGCTCACCGAAGTCGGCTATTGTCACTATTTTTTTGTTGCAGTGAAGAAGAACAATTCAATTAGGCCCTTTTATCTTTTTCACAATCTCAGTGTATAGGCCCTCAATAACATTTTTCAGTACCAATTCAAATTGGCGATTTGATTTAAGTGCTTTTTGTTTTGCTCTTCTGTTTCCTTTCCCGGCTCCTATGTCCTGTTCTATTTTGGACCCTTTTGCTTTAACGTTCTCACGCGCTCCCAACAAAAGCGCATGGTTTGCCCTAAGTTGGGGTACAGTCATTTCAGTGTTTAACATTTTTTTGATAAGATCCATTTGCGCCTGTTTTCCCATTGTTGGAAATTTTTGTGGGAACCTGCCGTTTGGAAGGACGTCGACAGGATTGCGCCCCTCTCTTCTAATGCCGGCATCCCTTAACATTCTGCCAATTTTATCTTGACGTAGTCCAAATATTCTTCCCATTTCAATGCCAGTGAGGTCTGTGAACTTCACGGTTACTATGTGCCCATTTCTTTTCACCTTCAGCGGTTGATCTTCCCGGTACATTCTAAGAAGTATCTCTGCTACCTTGGCAGTCTGGGCGGGAGGCATGTTCTTTTTTGCGGCCTTTTTCGCGGTTTTCTTTGGTGATCCTGGCATAATAAAATTAGTGCTTTGAATGAATTTAATTGTTTTGGTTTTATCAAAAACTGAGATAAGTAAAAGGTGATACAGTGAGGAGGACTTCGAAAGCCCAAGTGTCGGGAGTCCCTGTCCGGGATAGGTTGCCTCCTGTGTATCGGGTTTTTAGATATAGTGTGTAGCTATCATCTGCTAGTAGTATTGATTAGCGGTTAATAATATTTCCAGGTTTGGAATTCAAACAGGCAAGGTTAAAGTACCTTACTGCGTACCTAGAATTCCCATGCAAGTTTTTCCCTAGTGGGAGTTAAAGGCAGGTGCCAACTCCAAGAGTTAGTAGGTCCCTTAGCCCGGTTGCAAATCCAAGAATTATAACAACGATTTTTACAAACCCGCGCAAGTTTTCGTTCTCAATTTCTTTGTCAACGTAGTAAAGAATCAATAAAACCAAAGCAATTTTTACCATTACAAAAGAGAATGGGAAAAGATTTAGGAAAAATTCTGATATAGGGTGCTGTTCTCCACATCTGAAAAACTGGATTGAAACAAATGTTGCGTTTCCATCAAGAAGCTGTGAGGCCAGAACAAGAACGTTTAAGTTGCTCTTCATAAGACTTGATTTTGTAAACTTGTTAAGCAGCAAAACAACAGCTCCCAAGATAACTGCGATTAATGCGATGACAAGTATAACTCCGCCCCAGGCCAAAAAATTCATTATTTCAAAAATTGCAATTGGAGCTGCAAGCAGCAAACCAATCCCTGCAAACACCTTGTAAAAATCCCACTGCCTGTTTTGTGACAACATTCTTGCAATAAAAAAGCAGGCAATTGTTACAACCGCAATTGACATATATATTCCGGGAGTTATTACCCAGTATCCCAATTCAAGCGGACTAAAGCTTCTTGGGAGAAAACCCATGTCCTCCAAAACTCTAATGCCTGCTCCAAGCAGAATGTAGGGGAGCAGCGAAATCATAAATTTGAAATTAAATTTTACGCCCTTTTTATCAAGGGCTGGGTAAATTACAAAGAAAGCAAGTCCAAACATTATTAGGCCGTAAACAAGATATTCAACAGGTCCGTACTGCCCGTGTTCGGCAATTCTTTTTCCAAAAAATTCAAAAAGAGTTTCCAAAATTCCCATAGTAAACCATTAAATTAGTTAACAGTTTTAATACTTTCTAAGATGAGTCGTGAAAAGAAAAAGCCCAGAAACTTAAGAGAAGCTCTTAAAGGAAAGCTCTCAAAGCGAGAGTTTGGCTACCTTGTAAAATCATTTGATAGTGTTGGAAATATTGCGGTAATAGAGATTCCACCAGAACTTGAAAAAAAAGAGAAAATTATTGGTGAAGCTCTTATTGAAATAAATCCTCGTTTTGAAACTGTTTGCAAGATTGCCGGCGCGCATAAGGGTGCCTTTAGAGTTCAGCCAGTTAAGGTGATTGCAGGCAAGCGAAACAAAACAGCACTCTACATTGAAAGCGGGTGCAGAATGAAGGTTGATTTGGGCAAGGTTTTCTTTTCCCCGCGCTTGTCACACGAGCGAGAGAGAATTGGCAAGCTAATTAAGAAAGGGGAAGTTGTTGGCGCATTTTTTGCAGGAGTTGGTCCTTTCCCACTTGTGTTTGCAAAAAATTCACCAATGAAGAAAGCTGTTGCAATTGAACTAAATCCGCACGCTGTAAAATTAATGCGCGAGAACATTGTCTTAAACAAGGTTCAGGAAAAAATTGAGCCGGTTTTAGGAGACGTTAACAAGCTTGCGTCCACAACTTTTAAGGGAAAGTTTGATCGGGCAGTAATGCCTCTTCCAAAGGACGCCGGTGGATTTTTAGAAGCAACAATGCTTTCAATAAAACCGTCTGGCGGAATAATTCACTTTTACCAATTTTCTCCAATTGACGACCCATTCACTGGCCCGCTTAAAAAAATCCGCGAAACCGCAGCAAAGCTTGGATTAAAAACCAGGGTTCTTAGAAAAAAAATGGTCAGAAGCTTTTCTGCCCAAACAATTCAGGTTGTACTAGACTTCAAAGTCAAGCGAGCTTAATCGTAGGCTTCTGCAAGGTGGTAAATCTTTCCCATTGTAGATGCAAGATGGCACAATACAACCATTTCCTTTTTTGGCTGAGTTTGCATAAGCCCAATTGCCTTATTGTTTAAAATGTGGTGTCTGTTTCGCAGTAACTCGTAAAGTTTTACCCTGTCCTGCTTGTAAAAAAGCTGGTAAAAGCTTTCAAGAAGTTTTACTGTTTGCTTAAAAAACGAAAGAGTCTCTGCACTAATCTTTACTTCCTTGTCCTTAAATTGCCCCATGTAAATACAAAGCCCCCTGCAGTCGTCAGCAATCTGTTCAAGCAAAGTAATCATTGCGTAAATAACCGCGGTTTTTCTAAAGTCCTTGTAGCCGTTTTTGTTAAGCAGCCTTTCGCAGAAATTAGTTAGTCGGTTGCTTGTTTTTTCAATTGTTGCAATATTGTTCATTCTACTAAATTTTCCAGCCCTTGCTGCGTCATAAGAGTCCTTAAACATTCCATTAATCATTAAGAATATTCGTCTAAGAATTGGATCAAGTTCTGTTTCAACAGCAGAAGCAATGTTTCTTACAACACAATAGTTTTCACCTTGTTCAACCACTTCAAATCCTAAGAGGAATTCGGTTTCCTGTTGCACCAGCTCCAAAATTCTTGCGTCGTCAAAATTAATTCTTAGTTCGTCATATCCTGTCCGATAAGATGTGTCAATAAATCGCAGAAAAACATTGTTTGGGTAGGCTGCAAGGTATTTGTCGGACTCCTTAACTGTAAATTCCTTTGAAAGAAAGTCTCCGTTTCCAACAGACCCGACAACCAAGTCCTTTCCCTTTTCAGTTAATTCAACTTCGTGCCCTGCCTTAATGCCGGCCTTTCTTGCCCACTTTGCAGGCAAGGTAATTGTTAGAGTGTTTTCCCCTTGTTTGATTATTTTTCTTCGCACATTTAGCCCCCCAAATATGATTATATGTAAAGAATATTCAACTTAATTTAAATATATCTGAATATAGAAAAATATATTATATAGTGAGAAGGGTTTTATATGCATAAAACATCAATTGTTCCAGTAAATGTGGTCTAATTTTGGACCTGGTGGTGAATCCTATGAAGCTAAATGAACATCTTAAAGATACAGATGAAGGTATAGCGGAAATCATTTTACTTGTTGCCGATAGGGCGCGAGAAATTAAGAAAGCGTTTCTAACTCACAACTTTAATAGTGGCACAAAAAACATGTTTGGAGAAGAGCAGCTGGAATTGGATAAGTGGGCTGACAAGTTGTTAATTGATTCATTAAGAAACTCTGACCTTGTAAGAGCCGTTGCCTCTGAAGAACAATCCGAAATTGTTGAAATTGTAAAAAGCAAAGGGGAATTTGGAGTTGTTCTAGACCCATTGGATGGGGTAAGTAGTGTTGCAACAAATCTTTCAGTTGGAACAATTGCCGGAATCTTTAACGAGGGAAATGTTTTAGAGAAAGGAAACAAGATGGACGCTGCCTTGTACGTTTTGTACGGACCACTAACAACTTTGGTTTATTCTGCAAAGGACGGAGTGCACGAATTTGTTTTAGACCACGACAACGAATTTATTTTAAGAAAAGAAAATGTTACGTTGCCCGAGGGAAACATTTATTCTCCAGGCGGACTGCCAATTAATTATGTTAATGAACACAGACAATTTATTTCGCAGCTAGAGAGTGAAGGATACAAACTAAGATACAGTGGTAGTTTTGCCGCTGACTTTCAACAGATATTAACATATGGGGGTGTTTTTTCCTACCCTGCTCTGAAAGAAAAGCCTAATGGAAAATTAAGGCTTTTGTTTGAGGCAAACCCAATGAGTTTTATTATTGAACAAGCTGGGGGGAAAGCAAGTAATGGAACGCAGAGAATTTTGGACATTGCTCCAACGGCGATTGACCACAGGGTCCCGCTTTATATTGGAGGCAATAAGCCAATTGATTTAGTAGAAAGTTTTTTTAGAGGTGAGGGAATATGAGTGAATCTAAATTGAAAGAAGCAATACTAGAACAAGTTAAGAAAGGGCGAACACAAGAGTTTAATCTTGATTTGCCAAGTTTGAGTGAAGAGAAAAGAGGACACTTGAATAAAATAATGAACGAATTTGGAAACAAGAACGGAAAGATGCTTTTCTTGCCTGTTGACCAGGGGTTAGAGCACGGCAGTGGAGATTTTTTAAAAAATCCTCCATCAGTTGATCCTGAATTCCAATTAAAGCTTGCAGTAGAAGGCGGCTACAATGGGATAGTTTTTCACATTGGCCTAGCGCAAAAATACTGGGCAAAAAAGGAATACAAGGACAACATTCCATTGGTTTTGAAGCTTAATGGGAAAACAAATATTCCAAGCGATGCAGAGGCCCTTTCACCAATTACTGCAACTGTTGATGATGCGGTAAAACTTGGAGCTGACGCAGTTGGTTATACTTTGTATGTTGGTTCGCCTGCGCAAGAGCGAGACGTTCTTCAATTGGTAAAGGTAAGACGAGAAGCTGAAAAAGCTGGACTTCCCTTAATTGTGTGGAGTTATCCTCGCGGAAAAGCAGTTAATGAAAAAGGCGGAAACAGCAGCTTTGCAATGGTTGATTATGCAGCAAGGGTTGCAAATGAACTGGGAGCAGACGTTGTAAAAGTAAATTTGCCTTTGGCTCCTACTGGAGGGCAGTATAATTCTGAAGGGCAATTTAAGGGATACAATGAATTGCTTGGACTCAGTCAAATTGATCAACTGCGATGGGTTGTTCAGTCGGCAGGTTCTACTGGAGTACTTATTTCTGGTGGAAGCAAAATTGGAGACGAAGACTTGCTTAACAAAGCAAAGCTTTGCCTTGACGCAGGCGTTGACGGCCTTATTTTTGGAAGAAATATGTGGCAAAGAAATTTCGAAGACGCTCTTAAGATAACCAAGCAGATTAAGCAAATCATGGCCTAGCACTAAAGATTACGTAGCTAGGGGAAAGAAGAAGGGAAGAGTATAAGACCTCTTTAAAATAGTATTCTTCCCCTTTTTCTTTTTAGACCATCTGTTTACCTAAATAAAAGGGACTGTTTTGGCCGAATTGAATGTGAAAAAAGTTAAGGGGATTTGAATACCAATTAATCTTGTTTTTTTGGGCCCGCCTGGTGCGGGAAAGGGGACAATCGCTTCTCGCGTTTGTAAAAAACTAGGCATTGCGCATATTGCAACAGGGGATCTTCTCCGAAAAGAAATTGGTCTAGGTTCCAAGTTTGGAAAAAAAGCAGGGCCAATTATGAATAAGGGAGAGCTTGTTGCAGACAAGCTTGTAACCGAAGTTCTCCGAAAAAGGTTGGCTGAAGAGAAGGGAGGCGGGTTTATTTTGGACGGTTACCCGCGAACATTAAAGCAGGTTGACTTGCTTGAAGGGCTTTTGCATGAATTGGGGGTAAAACTTGACGCTGTTTTTTACACCAGCGCAAGTGAGGACACAATTGTTGAAAGGATTGGTAACAGGCGACAATGCAGCAAGTGCAGTAGCATCTACAACCTTACTACTATGCCCCCAAAGGATGCTTCCAAATGTGACAAGTGTGGGGCTGAATTGTTTCAAAGAGAGGACGATAAGCCGGAATTGGTTAGGAAAAGGCTACAAATTTATAAAGAAAAAACAGAGCCAATTATTGATTACTACTCCGAAAACAGGCTGTTAAGAGAAGTGGACTGCAACGGTTTGCTAGAAGAAAACATGAAAAATGTTTACGCACGCTTAGAAGAGTTTGAAACAAGCAAAGAATAATTATTTTCTTCTATTTTTTTCCAGTACCTTTAGTGTATTGTTTGTTAAACGCAATCTCTCTAATTCCTCTTCGATCATCCGCATTGCGTCTGTTTTTGTTTTAATTCCTCTACTTTGTCTTAGCAGCGGATGATCAATTAAAAACCTCAACATTTCAATTTTTGCTACAGATTGCCCGCCTCGCATTTGCAATTCTGTTCTTTGGGACTTGGCAGCTTCTCCTGGCACCCTTGATCGCTTTGCAGTAATAGTAGCGGCTCGCTGTAGTCCTACATCTGACTCAAGTTCAGTTAGTAGGGAATCATAATTCGCAAGCATTACCAGGGGGTCTGGGTTTGGATCAATTAAAGGACCACCTTTTCTTTCTTGTGTCAGGAGTTTTTTAACATGCTCACCAGTTCCTTTAAGGTCAAGTTCAATTTGCCCAAGTTCTATTCTAATCTGCTCTTCTGATTCAATTCCAACCAACCTAAATTCCTCAATTTTGCCTGGAAAATTTACCTTTAGCGCAAACTCCAAAAGCTTTTTTCTTGCACTCAAAACCTTGGCAGTAGTCATATATTTCATTCTCTCCGCTCTAATTCTTTCAATGCTGCGTCCATTTTGTATAGCCAGTTGGCGTTCTTCTTCCAAGCTATCTAATTTTAGGCCAAGCTCAGCTATGGTAGTTCCAAATTTTTCTGCGGCCCTTGTGGCTCCAATATTAAGCCTGGCTGGTGGCCTGCGTTTGGTCCTGCCCTTT
>JASLNX010000159.1 GCA_030745815.1 archaeon | reverse complement strand
GGTAATAAGAATCAAAACCGAAAAACAAATCGTATTTTGCCAAATGAGCCCTTATTCCAAACGCAAAAAGGAACAACACAACCAGCAAAAAAAGCTGTTTTTTATCAATTGAAAAACTCTTTCCTAAAATCTCCAATCCCTACACCTCTAACTAAAAAATAAAACGGCATTACATTTTTAAACATATAAATTTGTCTTTTGCACTAATTCTCTAAAGAGGCCTTAAACACCTTAAATTTGCCCAAATTAGCCTCAAGTTTTAGCCCGCAGGAAAAGTCGTCTGGCGCATTCTTTAAAACAATTGTCTTAAGTTGCATCTTATCAACCAACAGACTAAAAGCATTACAGTTCCCGGCCTTTACTGCTTCAACAACAGCGTCCCGATCCTTAACAAAGGCCGCGTGAGACCGCCCCACTGGAAACCAGTCGTTTACTGAAAAATTCTGAAATTTAAATGTTTGATAAGAAACAAACGGGCTAATTGAACCGTCAACGCCCTCTATATCTGCAACAAGAAAAACCCCTTCAAGTTCTCCAAACTCCAAAAGCTCTTTGTAATCCGGGTTGTTGAAAAGATTGGCTTGTTCAATTCTTCCAGGAAAGTAAACAAAGTTTAACAGCAGCAGTACAAAAAGCCCTGCAACCAAAACATTTCGCCTTCCAACCAAGGCTGGCATCTTAATCTTCCCACGCAAACTAAGCTTCCCCACCAGATCAAAATTAACAAAATAGTAGCAGATTATTCCAAGAAGAAAAAATGTCGCAGTGTGGGTTTCCAAACTTCTAACAATTGGAACCATGCCATTAAGGTTTAGCGCAAAAATTGCTGCAAGAATGCCAAAAACCGCAAGCACGCGCTCCCTTGAAACCAAGAAAAGCAAAACAAAAAGAACAAGTGTTGCAGTGTACAAATTAAAGGACATTCCAATAAGCTTTGGCGGAATCCCGGACGTTGAAAGACTACTCCCAAGGGATAAAACAAAATTCACAAAGTAGGGAAGAGTTAACACAGGAACAAGCGCAAACGGAACAAGGCCTTTAACAATTTGTTTTCTGTTCTGTGCAAGAACGCTTAGGTACAAAATTGCAAACAGCACAAACATGAAAAAGTGCGAGGCAAACGCTGCAGCAAGAACAATTGATAAGCCCGCAATATTCCACTTATTTAACTCCAAACTATTTCGCCTGTCAAGAAGATAAACCATTGCCGGAAAAATTAAATTGAAGGTAAAAATTTTTGTGTTAAATCCCATTAGAACAAGCATTCCAAGAGAGAAAAAGTTTCCAACAGCAAGAAGATATGCAAGCGAGCTCTTTTTTGAAATTTTCCAAGTTGCAACAAACGCAAAAACATAGCTTAGCAAAAATGTTACAAAAAAGCTCCAGTAAATTGAACTAACCCCAAAAAGGGAAAGCGCGTGAAACACAATTGTGTTAACCAAAAAGAAAAGAATCGGATAGATTTCAAACGAGATATAGCCGTAGCCATGGTTCCAAAACGGAATCTCTGCAAAAAATCCTTGTTCTACCGCAAAAAAGCTTCTTGAAAGGTAAGCTCCAATATCTGTAAAGTGCCAATAGCCTGGCCCTGACATTATCAAAAAGAAGTTTGCAATAAACGCAGCAAGCAGAACAAACCCAACAACCATAAGTAAAGAGAAATGTTTTTCTCTAATCTCTTCAAGCATGTTCTTTCATAAACTCCCTGATTTTTTCAACCACAAAGTCTGACTTTTCTTCAGTTATTCCAGGGTAGACCCCGAAAAAGAAAGAGTCGTTTAAAATCTTGTCACTGTTAACAAGCCCTTCTGCGACCCGATATTTTGTGTTCTTGTAAGCAGGTTGCCTTACAATGTTTGAACTGAAGAAAAGCCTTGTTTCAATATTGTTCTTCTTTTCAAGGAAGGAAATTATTTCGTTCCTGCTAAACTTTGCTTTATCCTTTATTGTGAGTGGAAAGCAAAACCATGAAACATCACTTTCTCTTGTTGCCTCTGGTAAAAC
>JASLNX010000158.1 GCA_030745815.1 archaeon | reverse complement strand
GTCAATAAAGTGCTGGTCTTTTGCAAAAAGAAGACTTTTTCCAGAAGTCTTTCCAGTAGCATGAGGTAAGTCTACTTTTACGTCAACCTGGTTTTGTGCTTTTTTAAAGTCAAGCCCGCGGAAATTAATCATTAGTTCAACGCTCTGCGTAAATTTGCGCTGCTTGGTCTTTTCACGCATTTCCTTGAATGCACTTAGAAACTCTTTTTCATTCAATTTAACAACCTCCCAGCAAAGCTGGTGACCCGCGAATTTCGCGGAAACGGCCTAAATAGGCTTTGGTTAATATAAAAATTCACAAGAAGGGTTTAAATAGCTTACTTTTGCTCTTCCTTTGGCTTTTCTTCAGCTTCTTTCTTGGCTTCTGGAGCATCTGTAGGCTTTTCCTCACTAGATTCTCCTTCTTTGGCTTCTCCCTCGGCCGCATCTTTGGCCTCAGCCTCTTCTTCTTGCTTCTTTAATTCAGGGTGCTTTTCAAGATAAGCTTTCTTTGCGTTTGCAGCTGCTTCGTCTCTTTCTTCCATTGCATCCCTTTTAGCATCTTTTTCGGAAATTTCTTCAGTTCCCTTTTCTCCAATGCTTTCAAAGTACTTTGCGTATTCACCGTGCCTTATTTCTCGCTGGACCTTTTTAGCAGGCTTTCCGTCAACCGTAATTCCCAAACTATTGCACGTTCCAATAATTTCCTTCATCGCACTCTTAATTGAGTGTGAGGAAAGATTCTCAATTTTCATTTCTGCAACCTTCTTAATTTGGTCCATTGTTAAGTCTGCAACAGATGTAACCTTTGGATTGTCAGAACCCTTTTGGACTCCGGCTTCCTTTTTAATCAGAGCGCTGGTTGGAGGACTTCCAACAGTAATTTCAACGTTTTTCTTTGTGTCAATTGAAATCTTTACAGGCACCTTCATTCCAGCGTAGCCTTTTGTCTTTTCATTAATTTCAGTAACAATTTCTCCAATGTTTACTCCAAGTGGGCCAAGTGCTGGGCCAAGTGGTGCTGCTGCCGTTGCCTTTCCGGCTTCAATCAAAACGCTTATGTCTCCCATTTCAAACACTATTCCTTAATTATCCTAATATTTTCTGCTTTAATTGTAACCGGGATTTTTACCGCGGCCTCAAGAAGTTCAACTGTAACCTCTTCCTTTGTGGCATTAACTCGCAAAACCTTGGCCTTTTCTCCCTTGAAAGGCCCTGAAATAAGTTCAACCTTTGCTCCCTCTTCAATACTTTTCATTAACGGCTTGGCTTCAAGCATTGTGTCAAGCTCTTCAATTTTTACCGCTCCCTTAACAATTCCCTGGCCCTTAATATGCGAGGTGTTTGTTAAAGCGTGCCTTGCGGCCAACTCGTCTTCTGCTTCAATAAGAATGTAGCCCTTCCATTTTGGAATTACTGCCAAGCTAAAGACCTGCAGGTCTTCGCTCTTAATTTTTCCGCTGATAATGTCAACTACCAAACTCTCTTGGCCTACAGTTGTTCTAACAGGAAATATCATGGTTAAATCACCTAAAAAAGCAGCATAAAAGTGCTTAGGTTATTCTTATTTCTGCAAGTGAATGCTTTTAAAGCTTGCCTGTGATCAGAATCCTGAAAAGGCAAACACAATAAACACAATGTATGCAAGAACTGCAACAATCAAAATTCCAATTCCTGTTACCTTTGCCATTGCCTGAAATTCTTGCCAGGTTGGCTTTCTTGCAATTACAAGAACCCTTTTAGCAGAGGAAAGAAACCTTGAAAGTTTTTCTCGAACATTCATTGCAAACACATTTCACCTGTTGAATAAAATTAAAAAAAAGGGGAAAAGAAGAAAAAGGCTACTATTTAGCCAGAAAATTCAATTCCCAGGTCGATTGGCTCTGACAAGTCAATTTTGTCAACATCCTGCAAGTACGGGAACTTTCCGCCTGCAATAACGACCATTGCCTGAATCTGATTTCGAGGCATGTTTTCGTCAATCATTGCTCCCCAAATTATGTGAGCGTCAGCGCTGATTTTTGCTGAAACCGTTTCAACAATCATTTCTGCCTCACGTAGTGTCATATCAGATCCGCCAATAACATTTATTAGAGCTCTGTTTGCTCCGCTAATGTCAACATCTAAAAGAGGGCTTGTTAAAGCGCTTTCAACTGCTTCAAGAGCTCGAGCTTCTCCTCTTTCGTCTCCTCTGCTTTCTCCAAGGCCAATCATTGCTGCCCCGCCCTTTGACAAAATTGTCTTTAGGTCTGCATAATCAAGGTTTATTAGACCAGGTTTTGTGACCATTTCAGTAATTCCCTTTACTGCGTTTGTCAAAACTTCGTCTGCAACCTTGAAAGCTGCGTTAACCGGTAGGTCTGGTGCAATTTCTAAAATCTTGTCGTTTGGAATAACAATTACTGTGTCAGAATTCTTTCGCAGGTTTCCGAGCCCGTGAATTGCGTTCTCCATTCTCTTTCTGCCTTCAACAGTAAATGGAAGTGTTACAATTCCAATTGTTAGTGCCTTTACTTCTTTTGCGATTTCTGACACTATTGGAGCGGCACCTGTTCCTGTTCCGCCGCCCATTCCGCACGTAATAAAAATAAGATCTGCGTCTGAAAGAAGTTCTGTTAAATCGTCTAGAGACTCTCTAGCAGCTCCTTCTCCAACCGTTGGATCTGAACCCGAACCAAGGCCCCTTGTCAAATCCTTTCCAATCAAAATCTTTTGGTCTGCAGAAACCTTAATCAGGTCCTGCGCATCAGTATTCACTGCAAGCGTTTCAGCTCCAGTAATTCCAACCTCTGTCATTCTGGTAATAGTGTTTCCACCGCCTCCACCGACTCCGACAACCCTAATCTTTGCCTGAGACGTTTCAAGAAGCTTCACAAGCTCCTCATCATTCCTAATAGCTTTCTTAGATTTAGTGGCCTTCGGCTTAACCGTTGTCCTGGCCCTCTTAACAGCTTTCTTAACAATACTCTCCATTCTCTAACCCCCGCAAAACCATTATATATTTCTTTTATACATTAATCCTTAAGAAAGGACCCTTCCTTTCCCAGGCTTAAAGGCGTTACATTTATGGCATCAACAAATTTAAAAACACTTCCAAAAGGCCCTGCCCCAAAAGGCCAGGCCAAAGCAAGCAAAGGACCCTGGCCAAAGGGATTTATTGTTGTTGCAGTAGTTCCGGCCCACGACGAAGTTCACTACATTGACAACGTGGCCAGACAACTTAACCACCGCAGGCGAGAAGGCCTAATTCACGAAGTTGTAGTTGTAAACGATGGAAGTACTGACAAAACAGCACAGCATGCTAAGAATTGGGATGCAACTGTTCTTGAACTTCCCAAAAACAGGGGAAAGGCCACAGCAGTTGCAGTTGGCGTAAGATATACTGCATACAAATACGTCCCAAAAGCGCGATTTCCACCGGGAAAAAAGCGATATGAAAAAATGGAGAAAGTAATTGTTGTCATGATTGACGCAGACATGGGAACCATAAGCAAGGGGCACATTCACGGACTTGTTGACCCAATTATAAGAGACCACGAACTCAATATGACTGTCGGAACCTTAGAGCCTCTCAAAAAATATATTATAGACAACAATCTAAGCGGCCAGCGCGGAATAAGGCTTCGCTCCCTTGGAGCAATGATTGACGAAACAACTGCCTGGAAAAATCTTCTGCGCCACGGATACGGCCTTGAAACCGCACTAAACAGACATATTAAAGCACGCCAGTTTACAAAAATTAAGTTTGACACCAAAAGGGCTCCTGGCGAAAAGGCAGGCGACAGGCTGCACAGGGAAGTTCACAGTACTGCAAAATATTTGAACGCAAGAAAAGAAAGGGCCAAGACACTAAGGGCAGAAAGAACCGGCAAGCAACCCAAAAAGAGCCCATCCGCATCAAAACATAGGCGATAGGATAAAAATGGTTGAAAGAAACGTTTGGAGAAAAAAGGGCCACAAGGCATTTGTGGTTGTTCCAGCCTACAACGAAGCAGAAACCATTGCGGAAACTGTTCGAAAACTAAACATTGTGAAAAAGTCAGGCGTAATTCAGGGCTTTGTAGTTGTAAGCGACGGAAGTAAAGATAAAACCGCACAAATCGCAAGAAAGGCAGGAGCAGAGGTAATTGAATACAGATACAACTTTGGAAAGGCCAGGGCCTTTGTTACCGGGGCAAAAAGGGCCAAAGCAAATGGCGCAACAATTGTTGTAACACTTGACGCAGAGCTGAGAAACATAACCATAGGTAGAGTCAGGCAATTGATTAAACCAATAGTTACAACGAAAAACTTGGACATGGTTATTGGCACGGTTGGTACCGTCTCCAAACGAGAAACCCAAAACTACAGTGGGCAAAGGGCTGTAAGGTTAAGCGCAATTGGCAGCCTTGTACAGGGGAAGGGAACAACTCTTGGAAGGACAATGATGCGAACAAGGTATGGGCTGGAAAGAGCATTAAACCATATAACAACATACCCCAAAATAGTTGGAACACGTTTTAGGGTTACAAGAGGCCCTTCTCGAAATCTTGCGGGAATGAAGGACATAAGTCAGTATCTGAATCTTCGGGAAAAAAGAGCCGACCAGTTAAGAACATGGAGAAAACTGAATAAATACATTAAAGGAACAGCGCACCGCAGAAAGGTAAGAAAGGAACTGCGAAAGGCAAGGAAATCCGAAAAAGCGAAAAGAGCGAACATGCTACAAACAATAAAGAAGAACAACCTGCTAGGAAAGAAGCTGCCAAGATAATTAAATAAAGCAGTTTGAACACAATTTTAATGATATTTTGGAAAAGAAGTGATTGAATGGTTCAAGGTAGAAAAGAATTGCGAGCACTGGTTGTTGATGATCGGCCAGCTGGAATGCGATATAATATACAGCGCCTTGAGCAAATGGGATTTAAAGTTGATGTTGTAAAATCCGCCGGGGCTGCAAGAAAGAAGCTAAAACAAAGAGGGCCATTCAATCTGGCACTAGTGGACAAGAACCTTGCTATTGGTGTTGCAGATAAAGAGCTGTTCCGCAGAGCCCAGAGAGATAAAGAAAAATATGGCGGGTCAGTGGAACTTGTTAGAGATATTCAAAGAGAAACCCCCCAAACATATCTTGCAGTTGTAAGCGGCGAAGGAGGCCCGGCAAAGGGAACAACAGTAATGTTTATTCCAAGAGCTGATTCTACCAGACAAATAATGGAACTTGCTGAACAAGTTAAAACCAACCCGTGGCAAACAAGAAAAAGAAGCGGGGTTCCAATTGAGATGGCGTTTCGAAAGATTCTTGTAATAGAAGCAGGCGCAAAAATCCACACTTTCAATTATGTTGAAGGAAACCCATTGCCAGACAAAGCAAACGCTCTTATACAAACAGGAAAGGTGATGATTCTTTCAACAGAGGAAGCGCTGGCCCACCCAAAAGTAAACGACAAATTGAAAGGGCAATTGCACGACCAATTGGTAAGAGAACGCGAATTTGCTCAACATTCAATAGAAAGAACAAGAGAACTACGGTCCAGCCGCACACCAAAACCAACGCGCAAACCACCGCACAGAAGAAGGCCAAGGTAGGGATTTAGAAATGCCAACACTACACAGAGGCGGAAAAGGAAAGGGCAAATCAGTAACAGCTACAAGTGTTACACGTGGCAAAGCCATTGGAGGCCACGGAGAAGGAATTGTGTATAATGCAGAGGTAACTGTTGGAACAAAAACACGCAAAATGGTCCAAAAAGAGTTCCATGAGCCATATGCTGGCGACGTTAACTACAGGGCCCCTAGAAACCAGTTTAAAATAATGCACGAACTCATAGCCTTAAATCGCAAGAAAAAACTTGGCCTAAATATTAATCCAACAATCAGACTAATGGAAAACCCAAAAAAAGGAAAAAAACCGTTCCTAGTTATGACAAAATTAAACGTTCGCAAATACTCAGACCTTACAGCAGATCAAAAAATACAATTCAGAAAAATTAGTGGCCAGCAACGCAAAATATTAAAAGATAATGGATATCGCGCAGGCATAGATCCCTTTTTTCCAGTCTTAGAAAAGGGAAAGATTACCGCAGTAATAGCAGACTTTGGAAACATTAGAAAACTGACGAAAGATGAATTGGGGTCTAGCCAATAGCTTTAAATATCTTATTCAGTTCAATATCTAGCGGGTTTGCTTGGGTTTCAATTTAACCGACGTAATAAGTATTTCTGATTTTTCCCGTGGCGACATTGACTTCATTCTAGCAGAAGCTGCAAGAATGGAAAAAATGCCCAGATCCAAAAAGAAATGCCTTTTAGACGGAAAAGTGGTTGCATCACTATTCTACGAACCATCAACTAGAACAAGACTTTCGTTTGAAACAGCAATCCAAAGCCTTGGCGGAACAGTAATAGGATTTGCCGACGCAAAGGTTTCATCCGCTAAAAAGGGAGAAAGCCTTTCAGACAGCATTGTAACAGTTTCAGGCTACGCTGACCTGATTGTAATAAGGCACAGTATTGAAGGTTCAGCAAGGCGAGCAGCAGAAGTAAGCAAAAGTCCAATAATTAACGGGGGAGACGGAGCAAACCAACACCCCACTCAAACACTTTTAGACCTTTACACAATAAAAAAACAGTTTGGAAAAATTGACGGAATAAAAATCGGACTGCTAGGGGACTTAAAGTACGGACGAACTGTTCACAGCCTAATGTATGCCCTTGCACACTTCAAGGGAATAAAGGTTTACCTAATTGCCCCAGAGAGTCTGAAAATGCCACAAAACATAGTTGACGAAGTAGGCAACAAACTTGAAATAAAAGAAACTGGAAAGGTTAAAGAGTTCCTGCCAGAACTTGACGTATTGTACGCAACAAGAATTCAAAAGGAAAGATTTGTTGACGAGTTTGAGTACGAGCAAATAAAGAACGTTTACATCCTGGGAAAAAGCATTCTAAAACACACCAAAAAGGGATTTAAAATAATGCACCCTTTACCACGCGTTAACGAAATAAAACCAGAGCTTGACAAAACAGATGCAGCACTATACTTTGAACAGGCAAGAAACGGCGTGCCAGTAAGAGAAGCAATTCTAAACACATTAAAGGATGTGAAGAAGGAATGAGAAAAGATGACATCAGGCTAACTCCGCTAAAAAACGGAACTGTACTGGATCACTTGCCAGCCGGAAGCGCTCTTAGAATTATTGAAATTCTCGGAATGCGAAACTCTGAAAACGCAGTAACAATGGCAATTAATACCGAAAGCAAAACCAAGGGAAAAAAGGACCTAATTTTTATTGAAGGAAAGGAACTAACCAAATCAGAAATTAACAAAATTGGACTTGTTGCAGCGGGAGCAACACTAAATTTTATTAAAGACA
>JASLNX010000157.1 GCA_030745815.1 archaeon | reverse complement strand
CAGATTGTCCAGGCCTTGCGGCAGTAAATCCCTTTTTCCCAAAAGTTACAGTTCTCTTGTTTACCTGTTTGGGAACCGCATTCTCCAAAACACTCCAACCGGGTCAACAACTATCTGTCCAACGTTCTGGTTCTTTAGAGCAATCTCTTCCGCAATAACTCCCATAACATAGGATTTTCCAGAACCCCTTGCTCCGCACACAAACACAACGTGTGGGTTAAGGCTATCAAGCAAAATGTCCTTGTCCCTCATTTCGTCTTCTGCAACCCTTCCAATAAAAAGCCCTGCTTCAGATTCATACTGTTTGTAAACGCTTGCCTTTCTTCCAATAAATGCCTGCCCGTCATCGTTTTGAAGGAATTTAATTTCTGGTTTTGTAACCACCTTCTTTTTCTCAGGCTTTTTCTCAACCACTTCAGCTTCTGCTCCCTCAACCGCTTCAGGTGGTTCTTCAACTGGCTTTTCCTTAACCCCTTCTTCTGTTGTGCCAACTTCTTTTCCTAAAGGAATTCCCTCACCGTCCCTTTCAGCGGCATCCTTGGCTTTTGCAACCACAATTTTCCTAATCTTTTCCTTTATCTTGTGCTTTTTGGACACTGGCTTTTTTTCCTGTTTTGTTGGCTTTGGAACAGACTCTACTGCCTCTTCTTCAACAGCTTTAACCTCTTCAACTTCAGCCTGTTCTGGCTCTTCTGGAATTGGCGGCCCGTCGTCTGGAAATGGCTCGCTCACCGTGGCATTGGGCTTTTCTGCTTGCGCAGTCTTCTTTTTTTGTGCCTTTTCCTTTTCTTCTTTGGCCTTTTCCTGCATTCTAGCCCTGGCTGCTTCTTTTTCTTCGTCCTTTCCAAAGGCCTCGTCAAAGATGTCTTCTTCATCTTCACTAAAGCCTTTTTCAACGTGCGCATCGTCTGTCATGATTACCACAATAAATACGGAATTAAAGTATTTTAAGCTATCCCCCTTAATCAATTTGGCCCTGTTCTGTTGTAGTAATTGCTTTAAATGCTATGCAGAAAAATAATATTGGGGAAAATGAGGGCAATAGTAAATAATCTAATAATGCGCCTTTGTAGGAAACTGTACTTTGGTCCACCGGTAAAGGCTGCAATAGTTTATTTGGTGAGATTTTCAGAGCGAGATATTAGCGATTTTGAAGGAAGCTTAAAGAGGCTTAAAGAGTTTTTCTTGGACGAATTTGATTACCCAGTAATTGCGTTTCACGAAGCCGATTTGAATGAGGAAACCAAGCGCAAGGTTATCA
>JASLNX010000156.1 GCA_030745815.1 archaeon | reverse complement strand
GAGCCATTCAAGAGACTCTTTACTCAGGGAATGGTTATTAAGGACGGAAGAAAAATGAGCAAGAGCTTTGGAAACGTTGTTGACCCGCTTGAAATAATCAACAAGTTTAATGTTGACACTGCGCGAATGTTTACTCTTTACAGTGCTTTACCTGAAAAAGAGCTTGAGTGGTCTGATAAGGGCGTTGAAAACGTTTTCAAGTTCTTAAACAAGGCAATTGATTTAATTGAAGTTGAGAAAAACTCTTTGGGCTTTGCAGCGTTTGATGTTAAAAAGTTTTCAAGCGCAGAAAAACTCTTGCTTTCAAAAACACACCGCGCGATTCAGGTTGCAACAGATGAAATTGAGAAGAAGCACTTGAATTATGCAATCACCACTGTTGTAAAGCTTGTTGAGGAACTGCGAAAGGAAAAGTATAAGACAGTTGACAAGAATTTGAAAGGGTTTTGTGTTGAAACAATTCTAAAGCTCCTTTCACCATTTGCTCCGCATCTCTGTGAGGAAATGTGGGAGAGGATTGGAAAGAAGGGCTTTGTTTCAGTTGCCGAGTGGCCAAAGGCAAACGAAAAATTAATTGATAGAAAGGCAGAGGCAGGGGAAGATCTTGTTGAGAGAGCAAGACAAGACATTAGACAGGTAATGGAGCTTGCAAAAATTGAAAAACCGAAAAAGATTTCGCTCTTTGTTTCGCCTGACTGGAAGTGGAATGCGGTTGAAGCAATTAGTAAAGCAGTTGGCGGAAAGCCAGATTTTGGAAAGGCAATGAAGGCAGCTGCCACAACAAAGGGAGCCCCAAAAGCAGAGGTGCCAGGGTTTGTTAAGGCAGTAATTAATAGGATTGGAGAGTACCACGGGGCAGTGAAGATTAACGAACTTAAAGCGCTGGAGGAATCAGCTGCAGCTCTTGAGAAAGAGTTTGGAGCAGAGATTGAAATCGGAGCAGCTGAAAAGAGCAAGGTTCAAAAGGCAAGGAACGCTTTGCCAACAAAGCCTGCGATTTTGATTGAATAGAATTAATTTACATCTTCTCAATTGGCTGGATGTTAAGTAGTTTTAATCCGTTTTTTAGAACCTGGGCAGTTGCTTCAACCAGTGCAAGGCGTGCTCTTGTAAGTTCAGGTGTTTCTGCTTTTATGACCGGCGTACTGTGGTAGAACGAATTGAATGCCGAGGCAAGTTCAATCAGGAAATGGCAAATTTTGTGCGGTTTAAGTGAAGAAGCTGCCTTTTCAACGGTTTCCGGGAAATTGTATAGAATGGTAACAATCTGCTTTTCAGAATCGCTTTGCAAAAGCGAGAGGTCGGACTTTCTGCCAAGTTTTCCCGCTTTGCGCAAAATACTTTTAGCGCGGGCGTAAGTGTATTGAACGTATGGCCCTGTTTCCCCTTCAAAGGAAATGCTTTCCTTTGGATCAAAGTAAAGGTCTTTAATTTCGTCAATTCTAAGCATGAAAAACTTTATTGCTGCAAGAGAGATTGCCTTCGCCCTCTTTTCCCTCTCGGCCTTGGAGAGTTTGGAGTAGCGCTTTTTAATTTCCTTTTCAGCAAGGACTTTTACTTCATCCATTAAATCGTCTGCGTCAACAACTGTTCCCTCCCTTGACTTCATCTTCCCTTCTGGCAAGTAAACCATCCCATAGGTGCGGTGCTTGCACTGCTTTGCCCACTTAAATCCAAGCTGCTCAAATATTTGAAACAGCTGCTGGAAGTAAAGATTTTGTTCAGAGCCAACAACCCAAATTGCCTTGTCAAGCTTGAATTTTTCAAACTTGTGCTTTGTTAAGGCCAAATCGTTTGTAATGTAAATTGAAGTGCCGTCTGATCTTTGCACTACCTTGTTTGGCAGGTTATGGTGCTCCAACTTTGCAACAATTGCTCCGTTGTCGTCCTCAAAGAAAAGGCCTGATTCAAGGCCTTGCTGAATCAAAGGCCTTGCCTTATCAAAGAAATCTGACTCCTTTAACCAGACGTCAAATTTTGAACCAAAGTTCTTGTAGGTTTCCTTAAAACCATCAAAGGCCCATTTGTTCATCTTCTTCCACAGGGCGAGAGTGTCCTTGTCCTTGTTTTCCCACTTCTTTAGCATAAATTGCGCCTCTGCGTTAAGAGACTGGTCTTCCTTTGCATGCTTGTTAAACAAAACATAAAAATCCCCAACAAAGTGATCAGACTTCTTGTTTGGCTTTTTGTTCTTTCCCCACTTTTGATACGCAAGCATGCTTTTGGAAATGTGAATCCCGCGGTCGTTAACAAGATTTGTTTTGGTTACCTTGTGGCCAGTTGCCTCTAACAGCAAAGAGATCGACATGCCAATTGAATCATTTCGAAGGTGCCCAACGTGAAGCGGCTTGTTGGTGTTTGGAGCAGAGTACTCAACCATTACCTTGCTCTTTTTTCCCATTTTGCTTGCTCCAAAAGAATCCTTTTCTTTTAGAACACGGGAGAGGGCCTGGCCTGCAATCCAGTCCTTTTTAACAAAGAAATTTAGGTAGGGGCCGGTTGCTTGGGCCCTTTCAATAATCTTTGGAAGAGAAATTTCCTTTGAAAGGAATTCTGCGATTTCCTTAGGCCCCTTTTTGAGCATTGGCGCAAGTTGAAAGCAGGGGAATGCAAAGTCTCCAAGTTCAGATTGCGGAGGAACTTCTAACAACTGAATAATCTGCTCTGATTTCAAATGCTGTCCGATTACTTTCTCAAGTGAGTTGGCAATCTCTTTTTCAATAGAAGTCATTTTGGAACACTCTAATTGAGAATAGTGTTGAAAGAGTAATTAAAGGTTTTTGTTAAGGCTTTCTACAAAAGTTTTCCAATTGTTTCCTTAAATTCAGCAGCTTTTGAGGCAGTTTCCTTATCCAAATCTGCGAGTGAATTGTTCAAAGAATCCAGTTTTAAGTTCCCGGTTGCCCCCTGAACCTTCTTTTCCTTAATTGCTTTCAGCGAATCTTTCTCTTGGAGTTTGTCCAAATTAGTTGCAACCTCTTTGTAAGCGTCTCTAAATGGTTTGCCCTGCTTTACTATTTCAAGGGCGGCGTCTGCCGCAAACAATTCAGGAGAGCAGGCGTCCTTGCACTTCTCTTGGTTTACCTTTAGATTAGAAAAAACAATTTGCATTGCTTTTACACTGCCCAATGTTTCCTCAAAGGAATCAATTAACGGCTGTTTTGTAAGTTGAAGATCGCGATGATAAGAGCTTCCAACAGCTGCAGTCGTTGAAAGAGTTTGAAAGAGATTGGCCTGCACTTTCTTT
>JASLNX010000155.1 GCA_030745815.1 archaeon | reverse complement strand
TGGAAAATCTGTTTTTGCACAAGGATATAGTGAAGAGAGTTGAGGGATTTAAGCGAGACAATTTTTCCAAACCAATAATTGGAGTGCATGTAAGGTGTACAGATAATCAGGGCGACCAGTTTAACCGCAAAAAGCTTCCTTCTTTTGACCGTTATCCGGTAATACTTGAAAAGCTGTTGAAAGAGGTTCCAGGGGCAAGAATTTTTTTGGCAACTGATAACGAGGAGGTTCTCAAAAGCTATCAAAAGAAATACCCTGATGTAATTGCAACCGACAAATGGTTTCCGGGACGAAGTGGGAAAAGATTGCACGGCCACGGCGCTTGTTCTGACAGGATTCAGAATGGTATTGAGGCACTGGTGGACATGTACCTTTTAGCGGAGTGTGACTATTTGGTGGTTTCAGGAAAACCCACCTTTGCACGAATTGCAAAAATGCTTTTCAAATCCGATGAATCACAACTATTTGACGTTGAAGACCTTAATGAAAAATGATTTATAAAATTCTGTTAGATAATAAATAGTTAAAATTGAAAGGGCGCGTTTAGTGTATAAAATTAGTTCTGCCTACCTTACTGCTAGCTTTTATTCTTTACCTGGCAAGTGCCCAAGCCGTGTTTTTTCTTTCCTTAAGTATGCTTTTTTGTCTCGTTTGCGCTCTGCGTGTATTACGTTAATTGCCCGCTTTAATCCCTTATTTTCTTTTGAAACGGCATTTAATTTCATTCTTAATTCTCTGCGTTTCTTTAAAGAAAGTTTTGCGATTTTCCGCCGCTTTTTTAAAGATCTTTTAATGTGTGTCGGGGTCTCTTGCCCTACGCCTAGCAATGGTTTGGCATTGATTCCATTAACTGCAAATAGCCCTGCGCCAATAGCTACTGTGCCAAGTAGGCCCTTCTTTATTTTTTCTCTTCGTTCAATATCAATCATTAAACCACTACTAATACGATTCTAAAAAGTATATACTATTTTGGTATATATAAATCTTTTGCCGTTGTACGGCTCAAGCAATTGCCAGCATTAGTTGGCGTGAATTAAGTTTTTTTTACTACTTTGTTTGTTTGGAATTTTTGGTGCTTTCGACGCCTTCCTTGTAAGCCCCTTTTGCCTTTCCAATTGATTTCATCCAGGCAAACACGTGGTTTCTACCAAAGAAGAAAACAACTGCTACTGCGACAACTACAATTGCTTCGTTTAATCCAATCATTAAATCACCTTAATTAAACCAATGTCCTTTTCTACTATTTAAATTTTGCTTTTATTCTTTTCTGGCCTGCCTTTTTCGCTATTTTCTTCAGTTCGCTTTGTTTTCGAAACCTTTTTCTTTTTGAGATTTAGACCGGCTTCCTCTGAAACGCTTTCGGCAATTTCCTTTTGCTCGTCTAACCCGTCCTTAAATGCCTTTTTTGCCTGACCCATTGTCTTGGCCCAGTCAAACACTTGGTTTTTTCCAAAGAAAAATACGCCTGCCGCAATGGCAATGATTACTAGTTCTGGAGCTCCAATCATTTTGTTCACACTCTTCTTAAGCAGGAGCTAGTTTTTGTTTTCCTTGAATCCTTTTGCCTGCCCAATAGCTTTTGCCCACTCAATTAACTTGTTCTTTCCAAAGAAAAACAATATCACAACAACTACAATGATTGTTATTTCAGGAATTCCGATGTTTAGCATTTTTTGTAGCCTCCTTTCTATTCTTTTTATTAAAAATCTTTAAATATAAAAGGGTTCCCTCAAACAGACCGTACAGTGGAATAGCCATAAGAAGCATGCTTAGAGCATCAGGTGGGGTTAGAAAAGCGCTTAGGATTAATATTCCAATAAACACAACAGGCCTTAGTGGAACAAGGTGTTCTATTTTTAGGAAACCGTAATTTACAAGAAACACAAGAACTATAGGCATTTGAAAGGCTACTCCAAATGCGATCCCAATAAATGCAAGGCTTTCCATTAGCCCGCTGAGCGTCCACATATTACTGACCCCGTAGCTTGTTGCAAGTGCTGCGAAAAACTGCAGGCCAATAAAGATCATAACATACATCCCAAAAGAGGCTCCTGCAACGAATAGAATAATGCTTACTGGCAGAAGTTTCATAAGGCCTTTTTTCTCTTTTTTGTACAAGGCAGGGCTTACAAAGCGAACCAGTTCAAGCAAAGCAATGGGTGCTGTTAAAACTGCCGCAAAAGCAATAACAATTGTTGCAACAGAAATAAAAGTGTCGGTTGGCGAAAAGGCTACAAGTATTACTCCAGCGGGAAGAAGTGAACTAAAGAAGGTAACCATTTGGCTGCTGAAGTATGCCCCTATTGCTGCAAAAACCACGAACGCAATTAATATTTTCTTCAACGAATTCATTTTGCTTTGCCCCTGTTAGTAAGAGTATTTACTCCATATATGTTGCCAGTTATTAATAAATAATTCGCTGTGTGCCAAGTTAGCACTTATTGCAAGCTAGCAATTTTTATACCATTCAATAAACTTTTCAATACCTTCTTCAAAACTGGTTTTGGGTTTGAAGTTTAGTAATCTTTCGGCCTTTTCAATTCCTGCGCATGTTGAGTGCGGTTCGCAGTCTTGCCATGGCAAAATTTTAATTTTGGCCTTTTTCTCAAGATTTTTTTCAATTGTTGAAACAACTTTTCCAAGCGAGGTCGGTTTTGAGTGTCCCAAATTAAATATTTCAAACTCCGGGTTCTTTTCAAGGGCAGCGCAAACGGCGTTGGTTACGTCTGAAATATATGCGTAATCCCGTTCGCTTTCCAGACTTCCAAAGACCGGGATTTCTTTTCCTTCATCAATTAGCTTTGTGAATTTGTGAATTGCCATGTCAGGCCTTTGCCTTGGGCCATAAACTGTAAAGAAGCGAGGGATGGAAATATTTAGTCCGTTAATTTGGCTGTATTGGTAGCAGAAGAGTTCGGCAGTTCTTTTGCTTATTGCGTAGGGCGAAAGGGGCATTATGTTGGTGTCCTCTAAGAAAACGCTTTTCTCAGGTTTTCCGTAAACTGCAGATGTTGAGGCCAGCAAAAATCCCCCTGCTTCGTGTTTAATACTTAAGTCCAGTAATTTGATTGTACCGTTTGAATTTAAGTCCATGAAACCCACAGGATCTTGCAAAGAGGCCCTTACTCCTGCAAATGCTGCAAAGTGCGCAATCCTTTCTGGCTTAAATTCTGAGAAAGCGGTCTCCATTGCTTCATCATCTAAAATGTTTGCTTCAACAAGCTTGAACTTTTCGTTCTCAAGGCAGGCTTTAATGTTTTTGTGCTTTGCTTTAGGGTTGTAGTAATCGTCAAAGTTGTCAACGCAGAGAACTTCGTGGCCTTTACCTAGCAGGCTTTCACACAGGCTGCTTCCAATAAAGCCGGCTCCTCCTGTTACAAGAACTCTCACAATTTTCACCAGTTTTTTTTAAGACAATGTCCCCTCCGTTCGCCCATCTTTCTTCATTGCTTGCGCTCTGTGTCATCGTCAGTTCTTCATTGGGGACATAAATAGTGTCCCTGCAACGGCTTAAATTACTTACCATTTACCTGCTCTGCTTTTCATAATTTTGCTCTAAAACCCCCGGTTCAAGGGTCTTTTGCGGTTTTTTGCCTCTATCCTTTAAATATCTTTGCATGGCTTAATAGTTCAGAAAAACCGCGTTATGCGGCTTAACTCAAAGGAGGTTGGATTAAATGGGTGATTTGTTAGTTGTTGGAAGTAAAGTTAAGGAAGCTGTTAAAGGAGCTGGCTGCAATATGGCAGGAGACTTTCCTGAAGCACTTAGCGGAACAGTTGGTGGCCTCGTAAGCAAGGCTTGCGATAGGGCAAAAGCCAACGGAAGAAAAACCGTTAGACCAGAGGATTTGTAAAATCCTCGGTTTATTCTTTTTTTTTATTTTTCTATTTTTTTTACGGAGTAATCCTTTCAATAAAATAGTAGTTTATGTCGTTTTCTGAATCAACCACGGCAAAAGTGCACTGTGTTTTAAGGTTTCCCGCCAAACGAACCATTCTGCTTAGTTCAATTAGTCCCTTTCGATCATCTTGTGTAAAAACCTTTACAACGCGTTCAGTGTGAGCTTCCCCTGCTTTTTTTCCGCGTGGGTAAACCCTAAATTCAAACCCAAACTTAAAACCGGTCTTAACACAGTATCCTCTATCTCTAAGGTCTTTGAACACAATGTACTTTGAGTAAAACCTTGCTTCCCTTGCAGAAGCGTAAGCCAAAAGCTTTTTTGCCGAGAGCTTTTTTTCTTTGTGGATTACTTCAATTTTTTCTTTTTCAATAAGGTAAACTGCTTCTTTTAGGTCAAGAACAAGATCCTTTCCGTCTTTTTCCCCAAAGCCTTTTTGAATCAAAGCGTCCTTTACTTTTTTCTTGTCAACTATTACCTTGTTCTGGATTAGTTCAGCCATTCAATACACCAACCGCATTTAAATAATATAAATACTACATTTAAATACTTTATAAATAAATATTTTGCAGGAAACAATTAATAATTTGGTTTGTGATAGAAATGGCGGAATATACTGTAACTCCCTGGGAAGTTTCGGGAAAAATTGATTACGAGAAGCTGGTAAAAGAGTTTGGCACAAAGCCCTTAACTGACTCTCTTGTAAAGCGAATTGAAAAGCAGGCTGGAAAAAGCCACCTTTTTCTAAGAAGAAAGATTTTCTTCTCACACCGTGATCTTGACCTTGTCTTAGACGGTTTTGACAAAGGCCAAAAGTTTGCGCTCTACACTGGAAGAGGGCCATCAGGCCACACGCACATTGGGCACTTGGTACCCTGGCTTTTTACCAAATATCTTCAGGACGCGTTCAACGTTGAACTCTACTTTCAATTAACAGACGATGAAAAATTCTTTGTAAAGGATTTGACTCCAGAACAAACCCGCGATTTTGCTTACGAGAATGCCTTGGACATAATTGCCTGCGGGTTTGATCCGAAGAAAACTCATATTTTCCTTGACACAGAGTATGCTAAAACTCTTTACGGAATAGCTTCACGGGTCGCAAGAAAAACAACCTTTTCAACTGCAAGAGCGGTTTTTGGATTTTCCAACGAAACAAACCTTGGGCTTATTTTCTTCCCAGCACTTCAGGCAGCTCCATGCTTTCTGCCAAGTGTTTTGAAGGGGAAAAATATCCCGGTTTTAATTCCTGCCGCAATAGACCAGGACCCTTACTGGCGAGGGATTGCAAGAGAGGCCGCGCCAAAGCTTGGTTACCCAAAGCCAGCGCAAATCCACAACACGTTCCTGCCGGGTCTTGGTGAGGGTGGAAAGATGAGTGCAAGTGACCCACGAACAGCCATTTACACAACCGATGACGAGAAAGCGGTTGACAAAAAGGTTGGCAATGCATTTACTGGTGGGCAGCCAAATGTTGCAATGCAACGCGAGAAAGGTGGAAATCCAGATATTTGTCCAGTAATGCATTATTTCCATTTCTTATTTGAAGAGGATGATAAAAAGGTTGAAGAGCAAATACAACTTTGCAGAAGTGGAAAGCTTTTATGCGGTGAGCACAAGAAAATGCTCGCAGAAAAAGTTAACGCTTTCTTGAAAAAGCACAGGCAGAAAAGGGAAAAGGCAAAAAAGCAAATTGAAAAGTTTATGCTAAGGGATTAAGCTTCAAGAGTTTTACTATTTTTTCAATATTTTTCCCTGCTTCAGTACTTGGATCCAAATCCAAGTCAACTAATCCGTCTTCAAGACTTTCCTTTCCAACGTTTACAATAAAGACAGATTCCCTGTTGGTTACGGTTTCAAGAAGTCTTAAATCGTCTTCTCCCAAATCACTTGCAGTTGCAACAACTATCACTCCTGCGTCCATTAAAATGTGCGAGACCTCTCCAAGTCGCCTTATGTGTTCATCCCTTTTACTCTTGCTAATGTCTGCGTCAAGTCCGCGTAGCAAATTTCCAATCCCAAGGAAGTAAACAATTCTTCCGTTTTCAAACAATTTTTTCTCAAGCTGCTTCGCAATGCTTTTTTTGTCAACCCCGCTTTTTCCGGTTAAAATAATTAACTTTGGAGAGTGCCCGTATTTTGTCACACGATCATTGTAGCTTACCAGCCCGTGCTCCCACTTTCCCTCTCTTTTAATTACCTGCTCCCTTGTTTCTCCTTGTGAGTCTTCAACAAGTTCTGTTATAATCCCCCCGCCAGCAATATCAAATTCGTCAACAATAACAAATCTTCCAGTTGCTTTTATTTCGTTGAACTGGTCAAATGCTATTTGTGAAGCGCACTCAATTTGGCACTCGGAAATATCATGCCGGTCAATTTTTTCCTTGCTGGTTTTTGAAAGGTTTGAAGTATCCATTACTGCAAAAACCTGTCCAAGTTTTGCTGCAACCCTTGCGGTTCCAAGCTTTAAGAAATATTCCTTGTCTTTAATCATTGGCTCTTTTCCCATCCAAAAAATGTTTGCTTTAATTGTTGAACTAACAAAAGCCGGCTTCTCTGAAGCAATACACATTATTTCCCCGCGTGGCACATAAACCTGTTCTTCCAATGTAACTCCCATTGAACAACCGGCAAAAATATCTTTTCGCGTTTTGTTGCCAAACTCTTCAATAGTTTTTATTTTAGATTGCTTTCCCGAGGGTAGGAAAACAATTTCAGTTCCCTCTTTTAGCGATCCGGATTCTACTCGGCCTGCAACAATGCGTTTGCCATTTTTGTCTCCTGTAAATCTGTAAACGTCTTGAACTGGCATCCTAAAAGGTTTTTCAATTAGTGGCGGGGCTTTTTCAAAAGAGTCCAAAGCCGAAAGAATAGAATTTCCTTTAAACCAGCTCATTTTTTTTGAAGCTCCTGCAATGTTGTCCCCGTTCAGTGCACAAACAGGAATAAACTCTTTTGCTTCAATTCCAATTTTTTTCAAAAAGCTTGAGTACTCGTCAACAATTTTTTCAAAGGCCTTGTTGTCGTAATCAGCCAGATCCATTTTGTTTACGCATACAATCACCTGTTCTATTCCAAGCATTGAAAGAAGATAGCCGTGTCTTTTTGAATTTTCTTTAACTCCTTCTTTAGCATCAATTACTAAAATTGCAGCTTCCGCTCTTGCAGTTCCACTTACCATGTTCTTCAAAAATTCAATGTGGCCTGGTGCGTCAAGAATCAAGTAATCGCGTTTTTCTGTTTTGAAAAAGCACCTGGCAGTATCAATTGTAATTCCCTGGCTTTGCTCATCTTTTAGTGCGTCAAGAAGGAATGCGTACTCAAATTCCCTGGATTCCTTTTCACACCGTTCTTTTACCTGTTTCATTTTTCCATCTGGGAGTGAATCGGTGTCTGCAAGAAGCCTTCCAATGACTGTGCTTTTCCCGTGGTCAACGTGACCAACAATTACAATGTTCATTATTTCCCGGCTCACATATATCCATCCTTTCTAAGTGTTTCAAGTCCACCGTCATCTTCTTTGTCTTGTCCGCGTCCAGCGCGCTCTGCAATCTTACTAAACTTTCCGCTTTTTAGTTCGTTAACAATGTCTTCGACATCTTTCGCGTTGGATTCAACAGATTTTGTGCAAGGAAAGCACCCAAGCGATCTATACCTTTGTCCTTTTCCATTATCAAAGTAAAGTTTTGTAACCGGTATTTTTTCTCTTGCAATGTATTCCCAGACATCCAATTCAGTCCAGTCAAGCAGTGGATGAATTCTTACATGCGTTCCTGGGGCAAAATCAGTTTTGAACTGGTTCCAGAGTTCAGGGGGCTGTTCTACAACGGCCCAATCGTTGTTTTTGTTTCTTGGGGAAAAATATCTTTCCTTTGAGCGGCTTCCTTCTTCGTCTGCCCGAACTCCAACAATTACTCCGGTGTAGGGTTCATTGCTTTGGTCAGCATCATACTTTCCTGTTGCTTGGTTTAACCGGTATCTTTTACCCTCGCCTGAAAGGGTTTTTTGCAGGGCTTTTGTTTTTAAAATTTTGCAGCACGAAAGCCTGTCAATTTTTCCATCAGGAAAAGTTTGCTTTTCCAAAATAGCCTTTTCGTTTCTGCCGTAAATCATGTCAAGCCCAAGTTCTTTCGCAAGCTTGTCTCTGTAATCAATCATTTCCGAAATTTTGTGACCGGTGTCGATGTGGACTAGTGGGAACGGAGCGTGTCCAAAAAATGCCTTTCTTGCAAGCCAAAGAAGTACTGTTGAGTCCTTTCCAATGCTCCAAAGCATTGCCAAATTTTTGAATTGAGTGTAGGCCTCTCTTAAAATGTAAATGGACTGGCTTTCAAGTTCGTCTAAGCGAGACATTTTTAAATTTTCAATCTTCACCTTAACTCAACCCCCAAATAAAACTAAAACCGTTGTTACGCTTGCTCTTCTTCCACTACCTTAACAAGTTCTACGCTCGCTTTGGTTTGCGCTCCAATGCTTTTCACAAGCTTTTTGAAGAACTGGTTGTCTTGCTTGAGCAAAACTACTTTGTCAATTCCTCGCAGTTGGATTAGGTGCACAACTTTTGTTTCAGTGTCTCCCCATTCCATTAGGTCATTGCACTCTTTTCCCTTTTGTTCAACCATCATTTTCACTTCTCGCATTAGGCCGTTTCCGTGGCCAATGTCAGATGCGGCAAATCCAAATTGCCCAGGCATTGCCTCGGTGTCCACAACAAGTAGCACTATGACTTCGTCTGATCCCAAGCAGGCTTGTCCAACAAGCTCTTTGTTGTTCTCTTTTTTTGAAATTAGCGGAATAAGCGCCCTTGTTCGCCTTTTTTGAACAGGCTTTTTACTCTTCCGAGATGAACCCGTAGCTTTCTTTCCTTTTTTCAATTATTTCCCCTTCCTCTTTTAAAAACTCACAAACAATTTTACAAAGTGTTTTTGATGCCCCTGCCTTTTTTGCAAGCTCTGCTAAACCAATCTTGTGGTTTGACTTAAACACCTTCAGAACCTTCTCTCTGAATTTCTCGTAAAGCTCTGAAGTAATAACATAGAACAAGCCGTCAAAGCTTTTAATGCCTTTAATCTCGCCTTCTTTTATTTTTCCCTGCATGCTTGCGGCAACTGCATTTGCATGCCCGGCGTCTTTTATTACCATAATGCCGTTTTCTTCAAGAGAGTACTCGTCGGCCGGCTTTTCCTTTGTTGCGTCCACCGCCTTCTTTGGTCCGGCGGTCTTCTGCGCTGACTTCTTCTCTTCTTCTACTGCTTTGTAAACGGCCTTCTTGTATTTGTCACTTAGTTTGAAGGCAACAACCTCGCCTTTGTCAATCATTTTCTTAAAAACAGCTTGTTCTTCTTTTGAGAGTTTTTCCTCAAACTTTCCTTCAACCCTTTCTTTAAGGCCTTCCTTGCCAAGCATTTCCAAAATCTTTAACTCAAGCTCTTGCTCGTTGGAGTCTTTGGTCTTACTTTCGGCCAACAGCCACTGCCCTTCGCCTGTTTTCTTCAAATCGTAGCGCTTTCCTTCAACAAGTCCTAATTCTTTGCTTTCCTTGCCTGAAAGCGCAATAACAAGACCCTTTTCCCTTCGATTAACGAAAGCCATCCCAACCACTATAAGCGTGGCTCAAAGGGTTAAAAAGCTTAATTAAACGTAGGCAAACCAGGTCAGCGCACGCCAGGGAACTTTACTTCCTTCATTGCCTGTTCAACAAAGCCCTCTTGCAAGGCCTCTTCTTCGTGGTGCTTTCCTTCTTTGGCCTGCTTCTTGTCCATAAGCTGCTTTATTTCAATTAGTCTTTGCCTTATAGCGTCTCTAATAAAGTCGCTTCTGCTGCTGTAAAGCCCGTGCTTTTTAACAAGCGCGTCAATTTCCTTCACAAGCCTAGGTTCAATAACCAAAGAATAACATTTCATATATAACATGTTATATAAGATGTTATATAAATAGCTTCCTATCTTCCTGTTTTTCTTACAGAATCATACGCTGCAAGAGCTGCCTTTGCCCCGTCGCCCGCAGCCCACACAAGTTGGGCAAGGCTTCCGCTTCTTATGTCGCCTGCTGCAAAAACACCCTTTGCAGTTGTTTCATTCTTTTCATCAGTTTTAACAAATCCCTTTTCATCCAGCTCACAGCCAAGAGCCTTTGCAAGCTCGTTTCTTGGCGTTAAGCCAGCGTAAATAAAGATTCCGTCCGCAGGAATTTCCTTTTCTTTCCCACTCTTGCGGTCCTTTACCTTTAAACCCTCAACCTTTTCTTTACCAATTACCCCTACTGCCTGAGTGTTCTTTAAGACCTTTACAGTACTCTTCTCTAAATCTGCCAAGTAAACCTCTTCACAGTTTAACTCTGGCAAAAACTCCACAAGAATTGTTTCTGAAGCAATCTCTGAAACCCACAACGCGTTTGTTACCCCTGAGTTTCCTCCGCCAATTATTACA